>NZ_CAKZPW010000121.1:0-4751 GCF_937139385.1 uncultured Maritalea sp.
ACGGGCGGAGGCGAACTTCTGATAGATGCTGCTCGCGCTCATTAGCAGCAGGAAAGTCGGCAACATGATGCCGGCTATCCAGAACATAGCGTGCCCACCAAACAGCGAGAGGTGCGTCGGTTGCGTAGTCTCGATGGTGGCGATGACCTCCTTGAAGCCGCCCTTGGCGCTTCTGAATCCCGCGACACCGAAAGCCGCACCCGCATTGCCGATCTTGGTCGACGGCTCAACTTGGCGCTGGCTCAACGTGTGCAAGACTTATCTCGATATCGCTCAGACTTCTTCGGGCAATTGCGCGAAATTCTGGCCGATCGCGACGATATAAGAATTGTGGGCGACCGCTTTGTGTTCCAATCTGAAGTGCTGTTTAGCGCCGGTGACGCGGAAGTGGCGGATGCTGGCTTGGCCGATCTCAACGCCCTTGCCAACGCCATCAAGCAACTTGAAACCCAAATTCCACCCGAAATTCCCTGGGTTTTGCGCATCGATGGACACACCGATAAACGCCCCATCAAAACCGCCCGTTTCCCCTCAAACTGGGAATTGTCTGCAAGTCGGGCGATCTCTGTGGCAAAATATTTGGTGGATCAAGGCATCTCACCCACCCGCCTCGTCGCCGCTGGATTTGGTGAATTCCAACCCATCGACCCAGGTGACACCGACGAAGCCTACCGCCGCAATCGCCGGATCGAGTTTAAGCTGACGGACTAAAAGCCCGTCAAACGGAGTTCCAATGCGTCTTTATTCCAGATGGCAAAATTCAGCTGGAGAACGAGTGCGCATAGCGCTCGACCTCAAGAGCATTGATTACGAATATGTCCCCATTGGCGCACTATCTAAGCAGGAATATTTGCGCATCAACCCTCAAGGCTTGCTGCCGACGCTTGAAGTCGGCGGGAGTTTTATCGCTCAATCTTCAGCGATTTTGGACTATTTAGAGGAAACCTTTCCAACACATCCCCTCTTGCCCACAGACCCAATCATCAAGGCCCAAGCAAAAGCCTTTGCGGCCCACATTTCGTCAGAAATGCACCCCCTAACGCAGATGCGCATTCAAAAAATGATCGGCACGGAACGTGCGCAAGACTGGGTTCAACATTGGCATAGGGTGGGGTTCAGCGCTCTTGAGCAAACCCTGAAACTAAAGAAAAAGAAAACCGATTTCTGTTTTGGCGAAGAACCGGGGTGGGCCGACCTACATCTGATCCCTCAATTGGCCAACGCACGGCGCTTTAACGTTGACCTGTCGCCATATCCGCTTCTGCTGACAATAGAAGCACGTTGCATTGAACTTGGCGCATTCAAAAAGGCACGGCCAGAGAACCAAATTGACTATCCAGACCGCAAAGCAACTTAGTCAATTCCCCTTCGTCACCCTCGGGCCTGACCCGAGGGTCCGAGGATGATGCAAGAGCGCACAAAGCTTTTGAATGATTTTCCAACCATGGGCTGGACCATTTGGACGACCAACACCCGCGCACCCACCAGCAGGAACCTACGCCCTTCAGCAATCTAGGCTGAACTCAGCCTTCAACACTCATGCCGATCGCTTGGTAGAATTCAACCGCACCATGTGGGTTATCACAAACAACTTTTAACCGAACAACGTCGGATCCACGTTCTTGAAAACGCAGAAAAATATCGGCCATAAGCGCTTGCGCAATGCCGCGTCGTCGCCATTTTGGATGAACAGCAATGTCTTTAACAAATCCGCTGGTCCAGCAATGTGCAAATGCAACCAGTTCGCGCGTGTCACGACTGACCACCGGAAAACACAAGGTAGAATCATACTCTGCGTCTTTTGCAACAATTGACCACCACTCATCATATTGTTGCACTTCACCACCGCCATTGGCGTAACACAGATTTAGCAATTGGCGTGCTTGGGTGGCATGTTCTGCCGGCGAAAAGGCAACAAGTTGGACGTCCATTGGCCAGATGCCATGCGGAATAGGATCACCCAAATTCATTGCAAGCGTTAAATAATCGCTCACATGCCTCTCCTACTGTTGAAACTGCAGCTTTGCCAATTCAGCGTAGCGACCGCCCTTGGTCACCAACTGATCATGGGTGCCTTCATCGATGATATGCCCATCTTCAAGCACCAAAATACGGTCAGCATTTTTGATGGTGGCAAGGCGGTGGGCAACAACCAAAGTGGTGCGCCCAATCATCAAACGTTCAAGTGCCTGCTGCACCTTCGTTTCACTTTCAGCATCCAGCGCGCTTGTGGCTTCATCGAGCAGCAAAATAGGCGCATCTTTTAGCAAAGCGCGGGCAATGGCCACACGTTGTTTTTGCCCACCGGACAACATCACCCCGCGTTCGCCCACAATGCTCTCATAGCCATGTTCTAAGCGCTGTACGAACTCATCAACCAAAGCCACTCGCGCCGCTTCGCGCACCTCTTCGTCGCTCGCATCAGGCTTGCCGAACCGAATATTGTCCGCAATGGTGCCCGAGAACATGATCGCGTCTTGTTCCACATATGCAAAGCGTTTGCGCAATTCAGTAAAATCGGCCTCGCGAACATCAATACCATCCACCAAAATAGTGCCGCCACTCACATCATAAAACCGTTGCAACAATGCAAATACGGTGGACTTTCCCGCACCAGAAGGGCCGACCAAAGCGATCGTTTCGCCAGATTTCACCTCAAAACTAATACCGTTCAGAACGCTTTCGTCGTTGCGGGTGAGATACTGAAAATGCACATCGTTAAATGATACTGTTGCCGGGCTTGGTACCGGAAACGCGACCGGATGCTTAGCGGCATCAATGCTGGGCTCTGTGCCCAAAATTTCAGTAATCCGCTCGGTTGCGCCGGCAACTGTTTGCAAAGTACCCAAAATCTCAGAAATGCCCGTAAGGGTTCCAGTTGCCATCATCGCATAAATCAGGAACTGGCTGAGTTCGCCGACAGTGATTTGCCCGCTTGAAACCAATTGTGTGCCCAACCAAATCAAACCAACAATGCCTGAAGCGGTCAGGAAAATCACAAAGGCGATCATCCCGGCACGCACCAGCAGGCGCGACACTTCAGACTGATAACTCGCCTCAGCATATTCGCCATATTCGTCATTGCGCTGCCCCTCACGGGTAAACGCTTTAATCGTCTTAATGGCGCCAAAAGTCTCTGTGGCAAGGGCTGCCAGGTCAGCAATTTTGTCTTGCTGCTTGCGCGAAAGGCCCCGGATATATTTCCCCAACCAGACCACTGGAAACACCAAAACCGGAATAATGACCACAACAGCAGTTGCCAAATAAATCGAGGTGACAAACATCATAATCACCGCACCAGCCAACATGACCGCCGAGCGTAAAACAACGGGCAAAGCGCTATCCAGCGCGCCGCGCACAATGCCCACATCTGAGGTAATGCGCGAAATCAACTCGCCCGTGCGGTTGGTGTCAAAAAACACCACATCCATATTCATCAAATGATCAAACACCGCGCGCCGGATATCGGTAATCACCCGCATACCAATGACGGAGATGAAATAGAACCGCGCCGCAGAAGCAACAGCCAGCACACCGGCGATGGCAATAATGCCAATTGAGTAAGAATTCACCACCTCCAGATTTTGGGTGACAAAACCTTCATCGATTATGTTGCCTGCAAAAAACGGGATCGCCAGTGCAGCAAAGGCCGCAACCAGCAAAAACAATGCGGTGAACCCAAGCCGAAATGGATATTTTAGCAAAAACGGCAACAAAGCCTTGAGCGGCTCTGAGGATTTTGTTTGGCTTTCGCGATCCGCTGTCAGGATAATCTTTTCCAGACGCGATTTGCTGTCGGTGCGCAATTTCGCGTCTTCACGCTTGTCCCCGGCTGGCTGGCTGGACAGATCAGTCATATTTTGATTTCCTTGAACGGCAAATTGTGGGGCTAAAATAGGTACTCCATGCGAACAACTCAATAGCCGTATGCACCAAAGCCTCAGATTCATCACACCCAGCGCTTTTGCACACTTGCAGTTTCATCAAAGATCGGGTAGAACCCGCCCAACTGTTTCCCTGAGGTGGGCAGCAAGGCGTATTTTGGCGCCTGTGGAAAGCCCTTAACCTCATTATTTGAATTGAAGGCGCAACCAGATGAAAAAAGACATTCATCCAGACTACCACATGATCAAAGTGGTTATGACAGACGGTACGGAATTCACCACTCGTTCAACTTGGGGTGAAGAAGGCCAAACAATGCAGCTTGATATTGATCCAAAGACCCACCCAGCTTGGACTGGTGGCACAGGTCAATTGATGGACCGCGGTGGCCGTGTGTCTCGCTTTAAAGACAAATACAAAGGCATCTTGGGTTAAGCAATCCAAAGCTTTTAGCAGAATTAAAAAACCCGGCTGTTTTGGCCGGGTTTTTTGTGTTCAAAATTCAATATGGAACCAAACTATCCCTCAGTTTTGGCGCCAAAAGCATCGCGCAATCGCGCCAAATGGTTGTTGACCGGATTGACCTTTTGCTCCGCTTCTTCAGCGCCACCACGTTCCATTGCATCAAGCGCATGAATGCGTTTGTTTAAAGAATCAGCTTTTTCAATCATTTCGCGCATGGCCAAGGGCAGTGTTTCCCACATCGGCACGTCTTTATCCGCCATCTTTGTGTTCAATTCGACCCGTCGCTCTTCAGATTGAGCTTGCTCTTCGGTCAATTCACCCTCGCGCACGGCCCGCTGCAACAAAAGCCAACTTGCCAGCTGCATCAAACGTGTCGTCAATTGCATAGATTGTGAGGCGTAAAG
>NZ_CAKZPW010000122.1:0-15501 GCF_937139385.1 uncultured Maritalea sp.
CAAGCAATCTAAAACGCCCACTTCCCCTCGGGCGAAGGCCAAGCCAAAGGCGAAATCTGTCGCTGAAAATATACGCCGAAATGTGCGCAAACTCGTCTACAACAAGGGCGCAAAACACCATCGTTTGAGCGTTTCCATTGGGGGCTCTTTGCACCAAGCCGGGCAATCGCTAAGTGAATTTGTGCAAAGAGCGGACGAGCGGATGTATTTGGCCAAATCTGGTGGCAGAAATCGGTCTGTTTTTGACGATGGCCAAACACTTGAACCAAGTGTTGGCGAAGTTACGCGCAGCGCTTGAGGTATCCTGCTTCAACGCACTGCTCAATAATGGTTTTGGCAAACGCCCACAGTCTTTGTGAACCATCCTGAATGGCACCATTGCGCATACGCACTTTATCTTCATTCACATCAAAATATGCCCAACGAACGCCTTTCGTATGGAAGCTGTAAAGCAACGGCGACAATCGATCCATTGCGCGCGCAAATTGGGCATCATCACTCTTATGTGCTTCAAATTCTTCCCAAAGCAATTTCAGCTCATTCCCAAAATCACTTGGCAGCATGCCAAACAGGCGATTGGCAGCGTCGATTTCGCGTTGTTCTTTGCCCTTTTGCGCTTCAAGGTCGTGAATGGGTGCATCACCTGCGTCGATCTCGACAATATCGTGGATCAATAACATCTTTAGAACCCGCAACAGGTTGACGTCCGTGTTGGCGTGCTCTTTTAAGATCACGGCCATGATCGCAAGGTTCCAAGAATGCTCCGCGTCATTTTCCAGTCGATCAACGCTGACCAATTGAGTTTGTCGAATGATGGACTTTAGCTTGTCCATTTCCATGACAAAGTGGATGCGCTTGGTGAGATCAACGTTGGTAAATTGGACGGTGCACATATGATCCGCCAACTTCTTGTGTTGGTTCTCTGGTTCAATCGTTGGGTTATTACTATCTCGGACCACACCAAAATCTTGGTAGGTCTTGAGCAAAGTTTCATATAGGTTTTTCAGATCAGGAGATACGTCTTCCATGCTGACCATTTGGCCGCGTACCATCGCTTCATCAACGCCTTGGTCGACCCAGCAGCCCTCGCCTGCAAATCCGTAGTAGATATAGGGTGAAAGCCGATCAATGGCTTTGGCGAATTTGGCTTCTGCCGTTTCGCGCGCCTCAAACTCGCGCCACAACAGAGTTAGCTCTTGAGCCTGTTCGTGCGGCAGCAAACCAAAAATTCGGCTAGCGGCTTTGAGTTCAGTTTCAAACTGCTCATCTGCATCTGCGCCAGCATAAATATAGGTATCACCTGCATCAATCTCGACGACGTCGTGCACCAATAGCATTTTGATCACCCGCTCGATGTTCACCTTCTCGCCCGCATAGGGTTCAAGCACAAGTGCCATCAATGCCACATGCCAAGAGTGCTCAGCGTCATTCTCTACTCGGTTTTCGCAGATGATTTTGGTCATCCGGTCAACGGCTTTGAGTTTGTCCATCTCCATTACAAATCCGATTTGTTTTTCGAGGCGGTGGTCGTTGATTTTGAGCTGTGGCATTTCGGTGGTCATGACAATTGTCCTTGATCTTTGAAAAAGCGGATATGTCCCTTCAATTAAAACTGAAGAGATGGAATACTCAAAAGGCACCTATTGCGCCTAATGCTCTGTTTGGCAGTTGTTGTGATCGCTCAAGACTTCAAGAATACGGCATTTCTCAATTGTGCCATGCTGGCAATTGTTCAGCATGGATTGAAGTTCGGCCTTTAAGCGCTCGAGCTTTTGAATTCGTTGTGTGACATCGTTTAGATGATGTTCGGTGATTTGGTCAAGGTCTTCACATGGTGCGTCTGGGTGCCCGGCGAGACGGATGAACTCGCGAATAGCATCGATGGAAAAGCCCAAGTCGCGCGCATGAACGATCATATCTAGGCGGTTCAGAGCGTCCTGATCATAACGCCTCTGTCCACCTTCCGTGCGCCAAGGCTCTTCTAGCAAGCCAATTTGTTCATAATACCGAATGGTGGGCACTTTCACATTTGCATGTTTTGAAAGTTGGCCAATCGAATATTCTTCAAGTTTTTTGCGCATGGGGCTTGAACCTCTAGTCACTATAGCAATTATGTCTAGCATCAGCGTTGGCGAAAATAAAGAAAGATGCGTTGCATATGAGCGAGAAATGTTGCGGGCACAACCACACATTTGATGGCATGTCTGAAGAATACAAGAAACGCCTAATCTGGGTGACCATCATCAATTTGGTGATGTTTGGTGTTGAAATGGGTGGCGGTCAGCTTTCCGGTTCTCAAGCGCTAAAAGCTGACGCATTGGATTTTTTGCAAGATGGTGTGACCTATGCAATTAGCTTTTGGGTGATCGGACGACCCCAGGGTGTGCGGGCAACTGCTGCGCTGTTTAAGGGTCTGACACTTTTGGCGATGGGACTTTGGGTGGCAGGTTCCACCGCTTATCAGTTCTTTTATGTTGGCGTACCCCATGCAGAAACAATGGGCGTGATCGGCTTTGTGGCCCTTGTTGCCAACCTTGCTAGCGTCTTGTTGCTGATGGCTTACAAAGATGGAGACGCCAATGTGCGCTCGGTCTGGCTATGTTCACGCAACGATGCAATTGGCAATGTTGGCGTGATGATTGCAGCGCTTGGAGTGTGGGGCACTGCCTCGGGCTGGCCAGATTTGATCGTGGCGATCATCATGGCGGGGCTGTTCTTATCGTCTGCATGGCAGGTGCTCAATCAGTCCGTTCGTGAACTGCGCACGGCTAGCGACCATCAGCACTAGAGATCTTTAATCATCTCAAGCAGTTTGAGTACGGTGCGCCGATTACGAGTTGTAATTGGCGTACCGATTTTCTTAGCAAAGTTGATCGCTGCGAGTTTTGATCGACCCGATCCATTGGCAAAATAGATGTGTATTTCACTGTCTGTGACCTGCACCATTTCTCCATTTTCCGCCACCTCCTCTAGGGTTGAAAACGCATCGCCAAATGGTGCATGGCGTGTGAAGCCAGTCATCATATAGCTCATGTTTCGATCATTTGTAAAAAAGGGGTATTCGCTGGCTGCACTGGCGAGTTCTTCATTGGTGCGCACAATTATGTCAGGCTTATAGCCAAATTGGTTTTCAAAGGCCGTTTCAAGAAAGTCTTCAATTTCGTCACGCGTGCGATTGTGTAAAAATACAGCGTTACCGGATTGAATGTAAGTGGTAACCTTTTGACAATCTGCACCCTCTAGCATCGCTTTAAGATCAACCATTTTGATTTTATTGTGGCCGCCCACATTTAGGCCACGAAATAGCGCCACATATTTATTCATTGTTCTGCGATGCCTTTCTGGCAGAATCTACAAACCATATTCGAAGAGAAGACCATGAACGCTCCCCAGCCTGCAATCGAAAACAAACTCGGTCTTTGGCCAGAAAAAGTTGAGGCTGTGGTTTTTGATATGGATGGGCTGCTTTTGGACACAGAACAGATTTACAAACGGGTGATGCAACAGCTGTGCCAAGAGTGGGGCCATGAGTTGACCCACGAGATGTTTGCCGCCTTCGTCGGCATTCCGCAAACTGAAAATGTGCCGATTTACCAGCAGTTTTTCGGAAAAGATTTTGACGTACAAACTTACGAAAATTTGATGGTCGAGCGCGCGCATGAAGAAATGTCAAAAGGCATTCCCGTGAAAAATGGCGCCAAAGAATTGGTGGCAGGTTTAAGTGCGCGTGGCGTGCCCATTGCGGTGGCCACCTCAACGGGTGCTTCTGCACATAAGCATTTGGAGGAAGCGGGGCTGCACAGCTATTTTGATACCATTGTTACGCGCATGGATGTGACAAAAGGGAAACCACATCCTGAGCCCTTTTTGACCGCCACATCCCGCTTGGGTTTCGCGCCGGAAAATTGTATTGCGTTTGAGGACAGTCACAATGGTGTGCGTTCCGCGAGCGCTGCTGGATTGGCCACAGTGATGGTGCCCGATATTCTTGACCCAACCGACGAAATCGCCGCCATGTGTGTGGCTATCTTGCCAAGCCTGTTGCACTTTAAGGCTGAAATTGATCACTTTTTTGGGCCCATGAATTAAGTCAGCGCAAAAATTTCGACAAGAACTTCGCCAACTAAAAGACCAAACCTGAGGGTTGGATTCCAGAACAACCTCTGCGGCGAGCTCGCTGCGCTCAAATAAAAGGGCCGCTAAAGCGGCCCTTTTGAGATTGCTTAAGCAAAACCAATGCTACATTTGCGACGGCAAGAACAGCGATAGAGCTGGAATGCCAACGAGCAAAGCAAGGCGGATGATGTCTGCCACCCAAAATGGGGTGACGCCCTTAAAGATGGTGCCAGTGGATACATCGCCCACAACATTTTTCAAAATGAATACGTTGAGGCCCACGGGCGGGGTGATCAGACTGATTTCTGTCACCACAACCACAACAACACCAAACCATACCGGATCAAACCCAAGCCCAACCACAAGAGGGAAGAAAATGGGCACGGTGAGCAGCAACATTGACAGGCTCTCAAAGATCATACCCAGCACAATGTAGATGCCCAAAATGATGGCCATCACCATCCAGGGGGCAAGATTGTACGATGTGATCATATCGCGCAGGCCTTCTGTCAAACCGGCAACATTGATGAAGTTTGAAAAAATCCATGCGCCGATCAAGACGCTGAACAAAGACGCTGTGGTGATCGCTGTTTCCTTGAGCACTTCCAGCACAGCTTTTAGGTTCAGGCTGCCACGGAACAAGGCGATTAGAAATGCCCCGGCGGCGCCCATGCCTGCAGCTTCAGTTGGCGAGAAGGTCAAATGGATTGGCCAAACATCAAGCGCCCCATATAGCCCACCAATAACCAAGAAGAACAATATCAACACAGCCCAAACGCCACGTAGCGCACCAAGCCGACCGACCCAGTTTGTGCGTTCACCAGCTGGCCCCGCTTTTGGGTTGCGGGTGACAGTGAATTTTACCGCGAAGATGTAAAACAAGATACCGAGCAAGCCGGGAATAATACCCGCCATGAACAATTTACCGATAGATGTTTCCGTCAGCAGTCCATAGATCACCAAAATAACCGAGGGCGGAATGAGAATGCCAAGTGTACCACCAGCGGCAATCGATGCGGTTGATAGGCTGTCTTCATAGCCATATTTGCGCATTTGCGGCATGGCCACTTTGGACATGGTGGCAGCTGTCGCAAGGGATGAGCCACAAATGGCAGCAAAGCCGCCACAAGCCAAAATTGTGGCCATGGCCAGTCCGCCACGCATATGCCCCAAGAATGCATAAGAGACCTGATAGAGCTCACGGGCGATGCCGCCTTTGTTGACGAATAGACCCATCAAAATAAACAATGGAACCACCGACAGACCATAGTCTTGTGAGGTATCAATAATTAGCCGCGACACCATCGACAGGGCACCGCGAAAACTTGTTTCGTGCATATAGCCAACCATACCCACAAGTCCCATGGCAAAGGCCAAAGGCATGCGCAGCAAAACCAAGGTCAGAACGGCACCAAAACCGATTAAAGCTTCAATCATTTTGCTCTTCCAATAGTTGAGGTGCAAACAAGGTGATCAACCCACGGGCGAGCAACACAAACGCACTTACAAAAGTCATGATGGCGATAAACCATCCAATATAAAACTGAGGGATGGCGAGATATTCGGTTACGTCGCCATAGTCGCGTGCCCGCTCGGCCAAAACCACCACTTGACGCGCTGGCCACAGCAACATGGCCCCGCACGACAGGTTAACAATGGTGTCGCGTATGCGGATCGCCCATTTGTTGGTGAATAACGGGTCAGCCAGATCGACCACAATGTGTTCTTGGGTACCACTGATAATGGGCATGATCAAAAAGACAATGATGGCCATAAACATGCGGGTAAGTTCGGTTGCCGCCTCGATGGGCGCATTGAACGTTGAGCGCAGGATCACGTCAGCAAACGTCATCGCCATCAGCAAGAACAGCACCAGAGAAGCAACCAGCAGCGGCAATTGTGACAGTCGTCGAATAAAGTTCAGAGCAGATTTCATAGAATGTTCCTCAACCGAACATTGATTTGGCGCAGATCGAGTTGACCCGCGCCAAACTAAAAAGTCAAATAGGACCCAACTATTGGGCAGCCATTTCAGCTTTGACCATATCGTACGCCGCTTGAGCGTCGATGCCTAAATCGTTAAGTTGTGCCAACACGTTTTTGGTGATTTCAGCTGCATACAGACCATAAAGCTTTTGGTCTTCTTCGCTTGCAATTGTAATTGAGTTGTCGCCCGCATCAGCAGTTGCTTTGCGGCCAATTTCATCAATTTCATCCCAAGCAGCACCAAGCATGCGGCTGGCAGGTTCACCGAACACTTTTTCGTCCAATGCTTTCTGCAAATCAGCAGGCAGACTGTCGAAAGTTTCTTGGCTCATCAAAAACGCAAATGACCCACGGTAGAAACCACCTGGCATTTCATAAACGTTTTTAGCCACTTCGGTCAGCTTAAAGCCTGCACGTCCTTCATAAGGCATAGCAACCGCATCAGCTGAATCTGATGCCAATGTTTCGTAGACTTTTGGCGCTGGCACTTGAATGCCGATCATGCCCAATTCTGCACCCGCAACACTGGCAACACCGCCTGGTAGACGTGTTTTCAATCCATTCAAATCAGCAAGGGTTTTTACTTCTTTGTTTGAGTGAATTTGGCCTGGCCCATGCGTCGTTAGACCCATGAGTTTTACCCCACGGTGCTCATCAAGCTTTGCCAAATGGGCTTGGTGCACGCGCCAGTATGCAACTGAAGCTGCTTCAGCGTTACCTTCATAACCCGGCAATTCGATCAGTTGAGTGGCGGTAAAACGACCCGGCTGATATCCGTGGAAAATGATGGTCATATCCGCCGCGCCATCCATAACCAAATCCATTTGAGCTGGTGGTGGGGCAAGACCGAGTTTGACTTCAGCGGTGATTTTGCCATCGGTCGCTTCTTCGATCATTTTGATCAAGCCGGGCCACATGATGGCGTTAATGCCATGGCCTGGGCCGGTCCAGCTTGAGATCGTTAGCGTGCGATCAGCGGCAAAAGCGCTTGTGCTTGCGGTAATTGCAACAGCGGCAGCTGCTGCAAGTTTGATGAATTTGTTCATTACTACCTCCCTGAATGAACTCTCCTACATTCGCACCGGCTGCCTAGCGCAACCGAAACGTTCTCTTTGGGTTTGCAAAAGCTATTGCTTTTCCAATCCTTTTATTCCGCCCAAAAGCAAATCTGTTGCTAGATCGGCGTAATCTGATCGCGTCATCCCCTTGCCGCGGCGATACCAAAGATAAAACCAATTCAACATGCCAAATAGCGACATGGTGACCGGCCTTAGCGTCTCTTTGTGCTTTTCAAAACACATCGGAGAAATGGCATTGATGGCATTCGAAAGTGTAACTACCAAGCGCCTTTGCATGTCTGCGAGCGTTTTTTGATTGGCCTTTGGCAGGGATGTTGTTGCTTCAAGTTGCAACTTATGTTCGGCGTCCGCGTCACGATATTGGTCTAGAATAGCGTGAACCAGTTTTCGCAAGTGCTGCTCGGGGTCATCACTCGGCGTGACGGCTTCAACCGCATCAACCAAGTCCTGCAGATGGGTGTAAATGATGTCATAAAGAAGCACTTCTTTGCTTTGGTAATAATGATATATCAAAGCTTTAGATACACCACACTCAAGCGCAAGTTGGCTCATAGACGAGCGGTCGAATCCATTTTTTGCAAAGAACTTCGCAGCGGTTTTTAGGATCGCAACGCGTTTTTCTTCGTGATCTTTTGCAATGGTGCGCACCACTATTCTTGCCCCTCTTTACGGTTATCAACTACCCGCACCGCTTTGCCTTGAGAACGAGGCACGCCACCTGGCTCCTTGGTAAAGACTTGGGCTGAAACGCCGATGTTGTCTTTGATTTTCTTTGACAAAAGCTTGGCCGTTTGTGCCCTCGCGTCCTCAGAAGCAGCATCCTTTGTTGCTTCCACATGGACGATCATCCCGTCCATGCGACCATGATGCACAAGTTCGATTTGAAAGTGCGGCGCAAGACCAGCAACAGCAAGCACCTGTACTTCAACTTGGGTTGGAAATACGTTTACGCCACGCAAGAGGATCATAGCGTAAGATCGGCCGGTAATTTTCTCCATGCGACGCATGGAGCGTGCTGTACCGGGCAAAAGCCGCGTCAGATCGCGGGTGCGATAACGAATAATCGGCAAGGCCTCCTTGGTCAGCGAAGTGAAAACCAATTCGCCTTCTTCGCCTTCTTCCACCAGTTCGCCGGTTTCAGGATTGATGATTTCGGGATAGAAATGATCTTCCCAAATGTGCAACCCGTCTTTGGTTTCCACACATTCATTGGCAACGCCTGGCCCTATAACTTCTGACAGACCGTAAATGTCCACCGCGTGCATATCAAACGCATCTTCAACTTCTTTACGGGTCGCATTGGTCCATGGCTCAGCGCCAAATATACCAACTTGCAAAGAGCATTCGCGCGGGTCAACGCCCTGCTTGGTGAACTCATCAAGAATCGCCAACATATATGAGGGCGTGACGGTTATTGCATGGGGTTGAAAATCTTGGATCAGCTGCACTTGACGAGAGGTCATGCCGCCAGAAATCGGCACGACTGAACAGCCCAAGGCTTCTGCGCCATAATGAGCACCCAAACCGCCAGTGAAAAGTCCATAGCCATAGGCGTTGTGCAAAATATCGCCTTTGCGCACGCCTGCCGCCCGAAGCGAACGAGCGACAACAGAAGACCACATGTCGATGTCGTTTTTTGTGTAGCCAACAACTGTGGGCTTACCTGTTGTACCCGAAGAAGCATGAATGCGGCTCACCTGTTCTCGTGGGACCGCAAACATGCCAAACGGGTAATTATCGCGCAGGTCGGTTTTTACGGTGAAGGGGAACTTTGACAGGTCAGATAGACTTTTCAGATCATCTGGGTGAACACCGGCTTCGTCAAACTTCTTCTTGTAGAACGGCACATTGTTGTAGGCATGGGCCAATGTTGATTTCATGCGAGCGAGTTGCAGCGCTGAGATTTCATCGCGCGATGCGATTTCAATCGGGTCCAGATCTGCTTTGTTCGGCGTCAAGTCTTTCATTTATTCCCCCTATGCCCGCTCAAGCATCAGTGCGATGCCCTGGCCAACGCCGATGCACATGGTGCAGAGCGCGCGCTTACTCCCAGTGTTCACAAGCTCTATGCTGGCGGTTAGCGCCAAACGAGCACCAGACATGCCCAAAGGGTGACCAAGTGCAATTGCACCACCATTTGGATTAACAAAATCTGCATCTTCGGCGACACCCAATTGGCGCAACACTGCGATGCCTTGGGAAGCAAAGGCCTCGTTTAGTTCAATCAAATCCACATCTGTGATTTTGAGCCCCAAACGGTCCAACAGCTTTTGCGAAGCTGGTGCTGGGCCAATGCCCATGATGCGCGGCTCAACGCCTGCTGTGGCCAAACCAACAATTTTCGCCTTTGGGGTGAGACCATATTTTTCAACTGCAGCTTTTGATGCAACGATAATTGCAGCAGCGCCATCATTTACGCCCGATGCATTGCCGGCCGTCACTGAACCACCTTCGCGGAACGGCGTGCCCAATGCGCCAAGCTTTTCCATTGAAGAAGCGCGCGGATGTTCGTCTTGGGAAAAGATTATTGGGTCTTTTTTGCGCTGTGGAATTTCAACTGACACAATTTCCTGCGCCAAACGGCCCGAAGCAATCGCTTTTGCCGCACGTTCTTGAGAGCGATAAGCAAATGCGTCCTGATCGTGGCGTGAAACACCAAAATCTTCAGCGACATTTTCGCCGGTTTCCGGCATCGAATCGATGCCATATTGGCTTTTCATCAGCCTGTTGACGAAGCGCCAACCAATGGTGGTGTCGTAGATTTCTGCGTTACGAGAATAGGCCGTATCCGCCTTTGGCATCACAAATGGTGCACGGCTCATGCTTTCCACACCACCGGCCAAGATCACCTCAGCTTCACCCGCTTTGATGGCACGTGCGGCCATGCCCACAGCATCCAAGCCCGAACCACAAAGCCGGTTAATTGTTGTGCCAGGCACACTTGTTGGCAAGCCTGCCAACAGCGTCGCCATACGCGCCACATTGCGGTTGTCTTCACCTGCTTGGTTGGCACACCCCATATAGCAATCATCAATTGCTGAAGGGTCTAGATTTGGCGCAGCTTCCATTGTTTTTTTGATCACATGGGCCAACATGTCGTCGGGCCGCACCGATGCAAGGGTGCCGCCAAAGCGGCCAATGGGGGTTCTAAACCCTTCGCACAAGTAAGCTTCGTTCACGCCTCATTCTCCGTAAAATGTGTACCTTTGATGGTGCGCGAGTGGCCCCGAAAATGCGCCAATGCCTCACCCTTTTGGTTTGTAATTGTAACGTCATAGATACCGGAGCGTCCGGTCTTGCTCACTTCAATGGCCGTGGCTGTGAGCACATCATCTTTCATGCCGGGCGCGGCATAAGTAATTGAGTTTTGATAGGCTACGGCCAATTGATTGTAGCTGTTGCACGCAAAGGCAAAGGCACTGTCCGCCAGCATAAAAACATATCCGCCATGGCAGATTTTGTGACCGTTTAAATGTTGGTCGTTGATGGTCATCGACAAGGTTGCCGTGCCTACTCCAACATTTTCTAGCCGCATACCGATACGCTGCGAAGCGGAATCGTTATCCCACATGATTTGTGCCGATTTTTGCGCACGTTCGAGCGGGGTGATCATTCCACACCGCCAAAGTTTGTTGGGCGTTTGTCGAGAAAGGCACTCACGCCTTCCGCATAGTCTTTTGACCGACCACAGCGACCTTGCATTTCAGCCTCAACATCCAAATGTTCATCAAGCGAATGATCAAATGAGCTTTGCAGTGCTTGCTTCATCATGCCCAAACCAAAGGTTGGGCCCTCAGCCATTTGTGCGGCTAGTTTGCGCGCATCGTCCATCAATTGCTCATCGTGAATTACCTGCCAGATCATGCCCCATTCCACCGCTTGTTTGGCTGGAACGGGCGTCGCGGTTAGGCAAATGTATTTGGCACGTGCTTCGCCAATCAGGCGAGGCAATATCCAGCTGCCGCCAGCATCAGGCACCAAGCCCACCTTGGCAAAGCTTTGGATAAACTTGGCGCTTTCAGCCGCCAAAACAATGTCACAACCAAGCGCGATATTGACGCCGGCCCCCGCGGCTACACCATTTACCGCACAGATGATCGGCTTATTGATAGAGCGAATGAGCTTAACGAGGGGATTGTAAAAAGTGGAAATTGTCGCGTGCAAATCCGGCGCCGACGTCATTTTGCGTGGATCGCGCGCATCCAAATCTTGTCCGGCGCAAAAGCCGCGGCCAGCGCCGGTGAACAAAATCGCCCGCACAGATTTATCGTCTTTTGCGTCACGCAATGCGGACTGAAGCGCACCATGCATTTCATCATTGAAGGCGTTCAAACGGTCTGGACGATTAAGGGTAATCTCCACCCAACCAGCATTTTTGGTGACAATGATTGTGTCGCTCACGCGATCCTCCCCAGAATATCCCGAGCATTTCTCAAGATTTACTTCTCATGTGAAATTTAGCTTTACATAAACCGACTGGTTGGTCAATATATGATAAGAATTTGATTGTTCGACTTTGGGGGAATGATATTGTCGAGTGTTGTGAGCGTTGAATTGCGGGGCGATATTGCTCTTGTTGAAATCAACAACCCGCCGGTGAATGCTACCGGCGTCGCCGTGCGCCTGGGTTTGCTCGAAGCTGTCGCAAAAGCGGAGGCGGCAAACGCCAAGGCCGCCATAGTTTATTGCGCGGGCCGCACCTTCGTCGCAGGTGGAGACATTTCCGAATTCGGCAAACCGCCACAAGAACCACATCTGCCGGACGTTTATCAGAATATTGAAGACAGTTCGGTGCCTTGGGTTGCGGCAACGCATGGCACCACGCTGGGCGGCGGATTTGAATTGGCCATGGCCTGTGATTTCCGTCTTGCACAAACAGGCACACGTTTTGGGTTGCCTGAAGTCAATTTGGGCTTGGTTCCGGGCGCAGGTGGTTCGCAACGTTTGCCCCGTTTGATTGGTGTTGAAGCCGCAGTTGAATTGGCCACAACCGGACAGTTGATTGATGCGCAGCAGCTTTTTGACCTTGGTGGACTTGATCTGGTTTTTGAGGGCGATCCAGTTGAAGCGGCACTTGAGTTTGTGGCTGACTTGCCGACCCCACTGTCAGGCTTGAGCAAAAGATCCCCTGCTCCTGTCGCCGATGATTTCTTTGCGTCCAAACGCGCAGAAATAACCAAACGCGCCAAGGGACAAACTTCTCCTTTGGACAATTTGCGGGCCATTGAATGGGCGGCAACCTTGCCCTTTAGTCAGGGCCAGCCAAAAGAGCGCGCGCTACACTTGGAGTTGCGCGATAGCGCGCAATCAAAAGCATTGCGACACGCTTTCTTCTCAGAACGGGCGGTGAGCAAGCCCAAAGCCATGGAGGGTGGCGCACCGCTTGATATCACTAAAATCGCGGTTGTTGGCGGCGGGCTGATGGGTGCGGGCATTGCCTTTGCATGCCTAAACGCTGGATATGATGTTGCCTTGATTGAGCGCGATCAAGACGCAGCTAACGCTGGACGTGAACGGGTTGAGGGCCTGATCGCCGGCGGCATCAAACGCGGCAAGATTTCACAAGACAAAGCTGAAAAGCTTAAGTCGTCGCTGATTGCTGCAGACGACTATGCAGCTTGTGCCGACGCGGATTTGGCAATTGAAGCTGTGTTTGAAGACTTAGGTGTAAAGCAACAGGTTTTCCAATCACTCGCCTCGCACATGCGCGAAGATGCGATTTTGGCCACCAACACATCTTACATCGATCCAACGCAGATTTTTGAAGGCATTACTAACCCGTCGCGTTTTATTGGGCTGCATTTCTTCTCTCCAGCGCACATCATGAAGTTGCTCGAGATTGTGCAGCTGCCAAGTACATCGAAAGACGTTTTGGCGACCGGGTTTGATTTGGGCAAGCAATTGCGCAAAGTGGGCGTTTTGTCCGGCATTTGTGACGGTTTTATCGGCAACCGCATTTTGTCGGCCTATCGCCGCCAAGCGGATTATTTGCTGATGGACGGCTGCACGCCAAAACAGATCGACGATGCCATGCGCGGTTTCGGCATGCCAATGGGTCCTTATGAGTTGCAAGACTTAACGGGGCTACAGATATCGTGGGCTAATCGCAAACGTCAGGCACCAACGCGCGCACCAAACGAGCGTTATGTGCGCATTGGCGACTTACTTTGTGAAGCTGAGCGGTTCGGCCAACGCAGCGCAAAAGGCTGGTACAAATATGTTGAAGGTGACCGCAAACCCCATGAAGACGCGTTTGTAACCGACCTGATCGCTCAAGAAGCCAAAGATGCAACCATTGAGCGGCAGCTTTTCACGGACCAAGAAATCGTTGATCGCTTGATGGCCGTGATGATTAACGAAGGTGCGCTGATTGTTGAAGAAGGCATTGCGGAACGTGACCTGGACGTGGATTTGGTGAAAATCCACGGCTACGGTTTTCCACGCTGGCGCGGGGGCCCAATGCATTATGCAAGCGAAATTGGCATTGATCGCGTCAAAGCTGCGATGACTGATGTGGCTAAACAAAGCCCAAATAGCTGGCGCTTGGCAGAGCGTTTAAAATGACCAAAGCTGAGCGCAAGATGATAGAAGGGTTCGACCTTACAAATCCTCCCTTAGGCTTTGTTGAGGACCCGTTTCCCTTTTATCATGCGCTCCTCAAATATGCGCCGGTCTGCCCGCAACCAGACGGCTCATTTGTTTTAACCCGATTTGCAGATTTGGACCGCATTTATCGGGACACCACGCTTTATATCTCGGACAAACGGCAAGCGTTCTTGCCCAAGTTTGGTGGCGATGCACCGCTTTATGAACACCACACGACCTCGCTTGTGTTCAATGATCCTCCCCTGCATACGCGGGTGCGCAAAATCATGGTCGGAGCGCTCAATGCACGTGCCATCGCCAATATGGAGCCGGGGTTGCTTGAGACCATCGACACCTTACTCGAGGACATGGCGGGCAAGCAAACAGTCGACTTGATCGAAGATTTTGCCAGCAAGATACCCATTCAAATCATTGGCAACATGTTTGATATGCCCATGGCCGATCGGGAGCCTTTACGGGATTGGTCGCTGGCCATTTTGGGTGCACTTGAGCCTACTCTAACCCCAGAGCAATTGGCAACGGGGAACAAAGCTGTTGTTGATTTTAAAGCCTATTTGAAAGACCTCGCTAATCATCGCCGCAAATACCCCGGCAATCCTGAAACGGATGTTTTAACCCGGCTGATTGAGAGCGAAGAAGGCGAACTGTCTGAAACCGAACTTCTGCAGAATTGCATATTCATCCTGAACGCTGGACACGAAACCACAACCAATTTGATCGGCAACGCTTTGGCGGCGCTACACGCGTTTCCGGGGCAAAAATATGCCCTCAAGTCCAATCCTGAGATCATCAAAACCGGGGTAGATGAATTCTTGCGCTTCTTGTCACCCAACCAATTGGGCAACCGCGAAACCACCGCTGATATTGAGATTGATGGCATTAAGATTCCGACGGGCAGCAACTTGCATTTGGTTATTGGTGCGGCAAACCGTGACCCAAGCCAATTTGAAGATCCAGATGAACTCAAACTTATGCGCAGACCAAATCGGCACTTGGCGTTTGCTGGTGGCCCACATCTTTGCGTTGGCTTTTCATTAGCGCGCATGGAGGGACGTATCGCGATCAACAGGTTCCTCAAAAAATTTCCGAACTACCAACTAACGGGCAATGCAGAACTAGGCGGGCGCTTAAGATTCCGCGGCTATGCAAAATTGCCGGCAAAACTAAGCTAAGGGTTTAAATCAATGTCTATTATGCAGCTTGAAAGCTATGCGAACGGCCAGTGGGTGGGACCATCTGGCAAAACGCGCAAAATATTTTCTGCCGTAACTGGCGAAGAAATCGCGGTAGCCGGATCAGACGGTTTGGATTTCCAAGCCATGATCGATTTTGCGAAGCAAAAAGGTGGCCCTGCGCTCCGGGCGATGACATTTCATGATCGGGCGCGGATGCTTAAAGCATTGGCGACTTATCTCAACGAACGACGCGAGCCACTTTACGAGCTTTCTTATAAAGCCCTTTTACATCTCGTTGCTCACATACTTCAATTGGAGCATTGATATAAATTTCAACAAAATCATCAGCGCCAATAATTTGTCTAGCAAAACGCCTAATTTCCTTGGTGGGGCTAATAAAAGAATTCAAAGTAATGACTCCACTATTTAGATATAATTTAGCGACTTCGGCAATTCGACGAATATTTTCCTGCCGGTCCTCAAGAGTAAATCCAAGATTATTATTTATTCCCGACCGGATATTATCTCCATCCAATACT
>NZ_CAKZPW010000123.1:0-12501 GCF_937139385.1 uncultured Maritalea sp.
ATAGGATTTCGCCGCCACATCGAAGCCGCGCGGGTGACACAATTGCCACTTGTAATCCACACCCGTTCAGCGGACCAGGACACAATCGACATTTTGCGCGAAGAAACTGAAATTGGTGCATTCCCATTTGTCTTACACTGTTTTTCCGCGGGTTTAGAATTGGCAAAAATTGGCGTCGAGTTGGGTGGTTATGTTTCATTTTCCGGTATCGCCACCTTCAAGTCTGCACAAGCAATACGCGATGCCGCACACGCCATACCAATCGAGCGGATGCTCGTTGAAACAGACGCCCCATATCTTGCACCAGTTCCGCATAGAGGCAAATCCAACGAGCCGAGCTTCGTGCGCCACACGGCGGAATATCTAGCTGCGGATTTAGGCGTAGATTATCAATCCTTTGCGGCACAAACCACCGCGAATTTTGATCGACTGTTCGCAAAGGCAGCTCAATGAGTGTTGAGCAAAAAATACAGGTTACAATTCTGGGTTGCGGCTCGTCCGGGGGCGTGCCACGCGTTGGTGGAAATTGGGGCGATTGTGACCCAAAAAACCCAAAAAACAGGCGCCGCCGTTGTGCGCTTCTAATCACAGCAACATGTGCAACTGGCGGCCAAACGAACATCGTTATTGATACGGGATGCGATATTCGCGAACAGCTACTAGATGCAGGTGTTACCAGTGTTGATGCTGTATTCTATACCCATGACCATGCAGATCACACCCACGGAATCGACGATTTGCGCGTGCTTGCGCTCAACGATCGAAAGCGCGTTGAAGTCTACGCAAATCGACCAACGCTTGAACGATTGAAATCGGCATTTGGCTATTGTTTTCATGCACCTATTGGCAGTCCATATCCGCCCATTCTAAATGCAAATGAAATTGATGATGGCGATGCTGTAACTGTCGAAGGCGAGGGTGGCCCGGTCACCCTGCACGCCTTTAATCAAGAACATGGCAGCATAACATCGCTTGGCTTTCGGTTGAAAAAACTCGCCTATTCTTGCGATGTTTCAGACATCCCAAAATCATCGCTCAACGAGTTGAAAAATCTGGACGTCTGGATCATAGACGCATTGCGACGGACACCACATCCAAGTCATTTTTCTCTTGATGACTCTGTCCGCTGGATTGAAAAAATGCAGCCCGTGCAAGCATATCTAACCAATATGCACATCGACCTTGATTATGTGACCGTGGATAATGAGACGCCAGAAAATATCAAACCAGCCTATGATGGTTTCACAATCCAATTGCAATAATTGCGACGCCTTGTGATTTGGCGACCTTAAGCGAGATGTCACAAGCTTCTGCATACATTTGCACCTCGTTGCATACAATTTGGAAATGACCACGCAAGCAATAACAACGACTATGGCCATGAAAATCGAACATCTATAAGAACGGCTCTACTGCCGTATGCTGTGCGAAGCTGCAACACTAGGTGAATTCCCAAGCGGTCAATGACAAAAAAAGTTCCATAATATATATTATGCGAATACGAACAGACCGCAATACGAGCAAACGTCAGATAGCGACGAAAGAAAACCTCTGCCGGGCTTGGCGCTTTTGCAAAAGCCGTAGTATGTCTGAACAAAGCTCCTTGAACAAAGACATACACCGTGCCGGATATACTCGATCAAAGAATTTCTGAATATAGCGCAACCCAGCAGAATACCTTGCGTTTTTTGCGTGAACTTGTGCACGCTGTTGCGGCCAACACCACTGGCTGTGGTTCTATCGTTGAGGCGCTCAAATGGAATCAAATCAGCTTTCTCACCCAAAAACCAAAATCGGGTACGACGATCAGATTTGACCAAAACTCCAGCGGTACAATCTCACTCTATGTCAATTGTAACTCCACGTTGATCGCTGACATCAAACAGCACTATCCGACCGAGTTCGAGTATGTTGGCTCACGCGAAGTGGTGCTTCCGAATGATCTGTCCAAATGCCACCAAGAATTGGAGCATATGATTGCCCTTGCGCTCACCTACCATCAAAACAAAAGAAGCAAAGCCTCGTGAAACCAAGTCGTGACATTTCTACGCTAATCGAAATCATGCGCCGTCTACGTGATCCAAAGGATGGATGCCCTTGGGATTTGCAGCAAGACTTCCACTCGATCAAACCTCATACGATCGAAGAAGCCTATGAAGTGGCAGATGCTATTGAGCGAGAAGATTTTGATGATCTGAAATCTGAACTTGGTGACTTGCTTTTTCAACCGATTTATTACGCGCAAATGGCGAATGAAACCAACAAGTTCGATTTTGGTGACGTAGTATATGGCATCTGCGAAAAACTCATCCGGCGACACCCACATGTTTTCGAACAGGTGGAAATTGAAACGGCGGATGGGGTCAATACAAATTGGGAAAACATTAAGGCATCGGAACGGGTAAAAAAGACAACAGAAGCCGGAAAGCACCCATCTGTGCTTGATGATGTGCCCCGTGCCCTGCCCGCATTGACACGGGCAAATAAACTCGCCAAACGCGCAGCACGCGTGGGATTTGATTGGCCAAGTGCACAAGGCGCTTTGGACAAAGTGCGCGAAGAAACCCAAGAAGTTGCTGGGGAAATCGAAGCACAAAACCAAAACCAAATCGAAGAAGAAATTGGCGACCTTCTGTTTGCAATGGCCTCCTTGGCGCGCAAACTAAATGTCGACCCAGAGGTCGCACTTTCCAATGCCAACAATAAGTTTATCCGCCGGTTTCACCACGTGGAAAAACGCTGCCTTCAGGAAGGGATAACCCTTCCCGAGGCAGGACTTGAAAAACTGGAGGAGTTTTGGTCAGAAATTCGACAGTCAGATAAACAAACGCCTTAATCGGCGTCTGCTTCTGTTGCGTTTTCGGGCGTTGGAACTGCCTGTTCAACGACGAACTTGTCAAATTTTTCCAAGAACGGTGACATTTTGTCTTTGGCCACGCGCACTTCATAACAAATTGCGCTGCCGTCTTCGGTTGGTTCTGCGCTGAGCACTTCGCCATGATCATAAAGCCAATGAGCCGTGTGGGCCGCACTGTGTGGCAACATAACTGTCTGAAAACGGCCTGTTTTACCCAACTCAACTTCAATTACAGCCAATAATTCATCGAGCCCCTGCCCGGTCTTGGCCGAAATCTCAACAATTGGAATTGATTTGCTGCGGTGACGGCGGCGAAGCTCAAGCTGCTCTTCAGTCAGCATGTCCACCTTGTTCCAAACCTCAATGAACGGCACCTTTTCAGGGGTCACGTCAAGGTCAGCCAAAACATCATTCACATCTTGGCACTGAGCCATATAGTCGTCATTAGCAATATCACGGACGTGCAACACAACGTGTGCTTCAGTAACTTCTTCTAGCGTTCCACGAAACGCGGCAATCAAATCGGTCGGCAAATCGGCAATAAAGCCAACGGTGTCAGAAAACACCACTTCGCGCTTATGTGGCAATGTTGCCCGACGAACAGTTGTATCCAGTGTGGCAAACAGCTGATCTTCTGCCTTGATATCAGAATCGGTCAGCAGATTAAAAAGTGTAGACTTGCCCGCATTCGTGTAACCGGCCAAAGCGATAATCGGGAATGGAATAGACTGACGGGATTTGCGCTGTTCAAATCGGGTTCGCTGCACTTTTTCTAGGCGCTTGGTGAGCAATGTCACCCGCTCTTGCAACAATCGTCGATCCGATTCGATTTGCGTTTCACCAGGTCCACCGACAAACCCCAAGCCACCGCGTTGGCGTTCAAGGTGTGTCCATGACCGCACCAAACGTCCCCTTTGGTAGTTCAAATGCGCGAGTTCAACTTGCAAAACACCTTCCCGCGTCGCTGCGCGGTCACCAAAGATCTCAAGGATTAGAGCTGTTCTATCCAGCACCTTTGCCCCAAGTTTGGTTTCTAGGTTGCGCTGTTGAATTGGAGACAGCTGCGCATCTATCAACACCAAAGCAATATTGTGTTCTTCAACTTGTTTTTGGATCTCTTCCACATGGCCACCGCCGATGAAAGTGGCAGGTTTTACCTCACGCACATTCCACGCTTGCGCATCGATGATGTCCAAATTGATCGCGCTTGCGAGGCTTTTGAATTCCTCGAGCCGCGCTTCAATTGTGCGACGACTTGCCTGCCGTGCAACGTCTGGACACACCAACAAAGCGCGTGTTGCTTCGACACGACGATCTATATAGCCGGCGGTTCCCTTTTGGAAATCTACACCAACCTGAGTTTCATTTTCGTTATTCTTAGACAGCGCAGTTAGCCTTTGTCGCTGGTCTCTGGATCAAACAATTGAATTGGAGCGCCAGGCATAATTGTCGAAATCGCATGCTTGTACACAAGTTGAGATTGAGACTCGCGGCGCAACAATAAACAAAAATTGTCGAACCAAGTTATAACGCCTTGCAGCTTCACGCCATTGACCAAGAAAATGGTCACTGGGATTTTGTTTTTCCGGACATTGTTGAGGAAAGAGTCTTGCAAGTTCTGGTTTTTGTCATTGGGCATTCTGGGGGCCTCTTTTTTGGGTAGATCGGGTGGCAACAATCACCTTCAGTACCAAGATTATATCCTAAAGCTCGTCCCAACAACCGTGTTTGGACAAAGAGTTAATAAAAACACCGCCCTAAATGGGTACGCATATGCGCACGAACTGTCAATCTGTTTGGATATTATCGTTGCCGAATATCGCTGATTGCCGCCAAGATAACCAAAATCTCCAGTTTCCCAGCCAAAGCGATGGCAGAAATCCACAGACCAATCAAATATCCGTGCTCGCCACGCACGGCGTCCGCGGTCACCAAATTGGCGACGGAGCTTAAGCTGCCAACGGATGAAGAGAACGCGTCTTCAAATGACATCCCCAAAATGGCAAAGCCCAACATGCCCAAGCACATGGTCAAAATGAACAGAAAGAAGAAACTCCAAATCGCCTTAATTGCCCCCGAGCTTCCAAAACGCTCTTCCAGTCGTCCCGACAGGATTGCATTTGGAAAAACCAACTGACGAGCTTGCAAAAGCGAATTGAGCAGCATGATCCCTAGTCGGTAAAGTTTTATCCCGCCACTCGTCGAAAACGTAGCGGCGCCTCCCATTGCCAACATAAATGCCAACAGCAAAGGTACGCTGGAAACTTGTGATGTTTGGTGAGTGACGCCTGTGGTTGTCATTGTTGAGGCAACATCAAAAATATGGCGCAAGAAAGCAAAAGGTTGATCGCTTGTCAGGCCATTGATAAGCGCAACCAACAAGCCAATGCCCAAAATCAAAACGATTGCCCCAATACTCTCGCGGTGTTCTCGCCATAGCAGATCAAATCGCCTGGCAAAAATCATGCGGTGCCAAATAATGCTAGTGCCGCCGACCACCATAAAGCCGATCATGGTAATTTCGGCCGCACGATTGTTGAAGATCGATCCACCAGACTGGGTGGGCAAAAAGCCGTTGGTCGACATGGCGGCAGTGGCGGCCAAGGTTGCATCAAGCGGTCGCACGCCTTGTATCAACAAGATCAAAAGGCATAAAATTGTTAGCCCAATATATGGCAGCGCAATTGCTGCCAATGTCCGAAAAAGCTTAGGCCCACTATAACCTGTGCTGTGCAGAACAAACCGCAAATCGCGGTTCGGCAAACCACCAACACGATAAGGGCTCAGGACATAAACAATTAGCGCCAGCGTCAAAAAGCCACCGAACCAAGCCACAATCGCCCGATATGCTTTCATCGGTGTGGCAATAGTGTCAGGCACCAAAAACGTTGTGCCAAGCGCTGTTGCGGCCGAACTTGCTTCATAAAAAGCGCCAAGGAACGACATACGTTCAAGCAAAATAAATGGTATTGTTGCGGCCAGAACCAAGGTCAACCAACAACAACATGCCAAGACAAACATGCCACCGCGCGACAACCGAGACGCCTGACGGTTGAACGCAAGGATAACCACAACCGAAAGGAAAACATAAGACACAAACAAAAGGCCAAATCCCTCAATGTGTTTGACGCTTTGTCCCATAACGGCGACAGTAAATGGCGCGATTAAGCAGGCTGAGAAACCTGCCAAAACCAAACTACAGATTGAAAAAATGGCTGGCATATACTTGCCTAAAAGAAATCTATGCTGACGCGGAACATTTGCTCCACTTGCCGCACCGCATCTGCCAAAGCAAACACAATCACAAAATCACCCGCTTCAACCCTTGATTGACCTGTTGGCACAATCATCTTGCCGCCACGAATAATTGCGCCAATGCGCACACCGTCACCAAAATTGAAATCCTTGAGTGGTTTACCCACCAACGGTGAGGTTTCCAGCGCTTCAGCCTCCAGTAACTCAGCAGCACCATTGTAGAGCGTGTAAACCCCCCGTATGCGACCCCGGCGAACATGGCGCAGGATTTTAGAAACAGTAACGGTTCTTGGATTGAGAAAGGCATCCACACCAAGCCTTTTCGCAAAACGAGGATATTGTGGCTGGTTGACCAATGCAATTGTTGTTGCCCCGCCTAACTCGCTCGCCAAAACCGAAGACAGAATATTTGTTTCATCATCGTTGGTTAGACCCAAATACATCTGTGCATTCTGAATGCCAACTTCATGCATAATATCTTCATGCAACCCGTCACCATAAACAACAATGGCCTCATTTAGGTTTTCTGCAGCGCGTTGTGCTGTCCGGCGATTGTTCTCAATTAGCCGTACGGAGATGCCCTCACCCAACTCTTCCAATTTCCGCGCAACATATTGTCCGATGTTCCCCGCCCCGCCTATGACGACTTTATTGGGAAATGGCACGTCTTTGCCAAACATCGCCAACACGCGGTTCACCTGAGACCGGCCAACCGCAACAATGGCTTCGTCGCCAGGAACCAAAAAGTCGTTCGACTTAAGTGCTTTCATTACGCCACCGCGCCGAACCCCCATCACAGTCGCTTCCAGATTTGGAAACAGCTCCGTGAGTTGCAACAATGGCGTATCTATGATGGCGCAGTCTTCTGTCACAGCAACCGTGATAACCAGAACCTGATCGTCGTCGAATGACACAAGATCGAGCGCGCCCGGATATGCCATTCGCTGCAGGATCAATTCACCCACCTCGACTTCGGGTGAAATAATCACGTCAATTGGCAAGTGATCACGCGCAAACAAATCACTCCACTCAGACTTCAAATAGCTTTGCGCACGTATGCGAGCAATTCGTGTTGGAATTTTAAAAATTGAATGTGCGACCTGACAGGCAGTCATGTTGACTTCATCAACCTGAGTCACTGCAATCAACATATCAGCTTCGCGCGCGCCCGCTTGCGCCAAAACGTCGGGGTGCGACCCATGTCCATGCACACCACGCGCATCCAAAGTGTCGCGAACGCGCTGTACCAACTCAGGATTGCTATCAATCACGGTAACTTCGTTGTCTTCCATCGCCAATTGCTCAGCGATTCCATAGCCAACTTGCCCAGCGCCACTAATAATTACGCGCATAAATGCCCCCTCAGTTTGACCGTTACAGCCCTAGTGACTTCAATTTTCGATGCAGTGCGCTACGCTCCATACCAACAAATTCAGCAGTACGCGAGATGTTACCGCCAAATCGTTCAATCTGCGCCACAAGATATTGCCGCTCAAAGACTTCACGCGCATCTCTCAAGGGCAATGTCATCAAATGCGGGCTGTCACTACCATCATCAACTGAGGGCAATACTTCGCCAATGTCAGCGGGCAGCATTTCAGCCGTTACACAGCCATCGTCAGGAAAGTCATCGTTGAGCATAATAATCAGTCGCTCCAACGAGTTTCTCAACTGACGTGCATTACCGGGCCAATCTTGTGCTTGCAAAACGGCCATCGCATCGGCCGAAATGTTGAAAGACTTTAGGTTATGAACTTGCATCAGAGTTTTTGTGAGTTGATTGACCAGCAAAGGAATGTCCTCGCGCCGCTCTTTCAGTGCGGGCAGCGCTAAAGGAATAACCGCCAACCGATGAAATAGGTCAGCCCTAAATCTCTCTTCTTCCACCAGCTTGGCGACATTTGTTGAACACGAAGACACGATACGAACATCAACGCCAACTCGGGTTTCGCCGCCCAACCGCAAGAATTTATTTTCTACAATTGCACGCAGCACAAGTGCTTGCATGTTTTGCGACAGCACTTCGACTTCAGCAAGATAAAGCGTACCACCATGCGCCCTTTCAAAAGCTCCCGCTCGAATTGACTTTGATCCATTGTCAGCAGTTTCCTTGCCGAACAACTCTTCAGCCAGCTCATCTTCGCCATGCATGGCAAGGTTTACTTCAACAAATGGTCCATCAGATCGATGTGATAACTCATGCAACAAGCGCGCGCATAGCCCTTTTCCCGTCCCCGCTGGTCCAGTCAAAAAGACCCGCGAATTCGTCATCGCGCATTTGCTTAGAGCTGCCTTAATGTTCAAGAACGCTGGCGATACGCCAACAAATTGATCGCTGTCCGCGCCTGAGCGTACTTTTAACTCCTCAACTTCATCTTTAAGGCGACGATTTTCAAAAGCACGTTGCGCGATCAACAATAACCTGTCGATTTTAAACGGTTTTTCGATGTAGTCAAACGCGCCACGACGGATTGCTGAAACGGCTGTCTCAACATTGCCGTGGCCAGAAATCATAACCACGGCGATGTCTTTGTGCCTCTCCTGAATAGCGTCAAGCAACTGCAATCCATCAAGGCGAGAACCCTGCATCCAAATGTCTAAGAACACCAAGCCTGGACGTCGCGCCTCAATTGCTGCCAACGCCGAGTCAGCATCGTGCGCCAACCGGGTTTCATACCCCTCATCTTCAAGAATACCCGAGATCAGTTCCCGAATGTCCGCTTCGTCATCTACAATAAGTACGTCTTGTGCCATCTACTCATCCACTGCCTGAGTTTTCCCAGGTCCATCTTCGTCTCTAATCAAAATCTGTTGTGCAGTCGTTTTGTGGGATCTAGGCAATGTGAAACGGAAACACGCTCCTACCTTCCCGTTTTCATCAGGTTGTGCGTCTTGTAACTCAACCGTACCGCCATGCTGCTCGATAATCTTTGAAACAATTGCAAGTCCGAGCCCCGTCCCCTTGCCACGCGTCGTCATATAGGGTTCCAACAATCGGCTCCTATTGTCTTTTGGCCAACCGTTGCCATTGTCCTCAACCTTTACAACAATATCGTTGTCCACCACTTCAGCTGAAACGCATATTTTCGGCACTCTTCCTTTAAAATCTTCTGTAGATTCAAGAGATTCAGATGCATTCTTAATCAAATTTGTTAGAACCTGAGAGATCAATCTTTCATCGAATTCACAAATAACATCTGAACTTGGCAATTGGGTTTCAATTCGAATTTCAGGATGACGCACCCCTTCGGAGAACACCGCCTGTTTGATTGTTTCGTTTAGGTTTGCAGGAGCCACATTTGCAGAAGGCATACGCGCGAACGTCGAAAACTCATCAACCATCCGTCCGATATCACCGACTTGGCGCATAATTGTGTCGGTACATTTGTCAAAAACCTCAAAGTCTCCATCCAGCTTTTTCCGATACCGCCGCCGAAGGCGTTCGGCAGATAGTTGGATCGGTGTAAGTGGATTTTTGATCTCATGGGCAATACGCTGTGCAACATCAGCCCAAACGCTTGTGCGTTGAGCCGCGATCAAGTCCGAGATATCGTCAAGCGTTATCACGTAACCTTTGGAGTTTTCGCTGGTTCCTTCCCGCGTTATCCGGGCTTGATAGGTCCGCTCTTCCCCTAGTTTAGATTTGATTTCAATCTGCTCTTGGTTCTGTTCGCGTTGCGAATTCATTGCCAAAGACACAAAATCTGCCAGAGCGGGCACAATTTCGCCAACCAGTTTACCAATGATCTTTTCGCTCTTGGCTTCAAACATTGCAGCCGCGCTGGCGTTGACTATGGTAATCCGACCATCCGGATCAAGGCCCACAATGCCCGCGCTCACGCCTTCAAGCACCGCTTCAGTAAATTGGCGCCGTTGATCGATGGTGTCGTTGGCAGACAAGAGCGCGCCGTGCTGGGCGCGCAATTGCGACGTCATACGGTTAAATCGGCTCGAGAGGTCAAACATATCGCCTGTCACCCCTTTTACGGGCACACGAATGTCCAATTCCCCTTCCGAAACTTTGGTGGAGGCCACCATCAAATTTCTAATCGGGGTCACCAAACGGTTGGCAAGGGCAATCCCAACCCAAACAGCGCCAAGCAAAACCACAAACGCCAACCCCACATACATAAATGCGAAGGTGATCTGAAATACCAACCGGTTTGATTCATATTCCCGATATTCAGCCACATTTTGGTCGGCGAGCCGCATGTATTCCAAAACTTGCGGGTCAACATCTCTGGCGACAAACAAATAATAGTTATCGTATCCAGCAAGTTTGATCACAGCGCCAACGAGGTTTTCACGTCCAGGCCTGATCAAGTCAGGCTGTTTTTCTTGTACGCCTACGAGCAGGTTAGGCGGAAGACTGGGATTGCCCCCACGAGAGGGTAATCTCGCCCTTAACACAACAACTTGCTGTTCATTTAGAATATAGGCGAACGGCAACGAACGGCTTTGCGCCAGCGAAGTCAATATGTCTGTAAAACTGCCTTGGTTTTGGTCAAACACATCTTGGATTTTCTCTAGCTCCGCCGCCAATGACAAGGTGTCGTCGCGCAACACATTCGCATGCTCGTTCAAATAGGATTGGGCTACAGAACGAGAACTCTCAACCATTGTGCGGGAACGTTCCGAAAACCAATGGTCCAGACCCTGATTGAGCGCCAATGTAGCAACAACGGCCACAATGAAAGCAGGCACTGCGGCCGCCACGGCAAACATTGAAACCAATCGGATATGTAGGCCAGATCCAGCCTGTTTGGTCAGCCGAGCTTGCAAAAGCAAATAGGTTTCGGTCAATAGCAAGGCGATGACCAACAGGATCAAAATACCATTGACCAGCCAAATAAAGGGCCAGAGCGATGGATCAGGTTCAATCGGCGTTGCACCGGTAAGAATGGCGAAGGAAATTGACGCAGAGGCAATCGCAGCTACAACCAGCACAATGCCGAGGTAGCGCAAAAAACGATTCCGTCGCAAAAACAATTGCCTGATGCGCGGTGCGCCTGTGTCGCTCAAACTCAAAAATCCTTGGGCTTTGGGAAGTCAGACTGTGCCACAATAGTAACACCCCGTCCGTAAGACTTACCGCATTCACCCTAGTGATCAAGAAGAATGTTGCTAAAATGTGACAGAACGCTACCGGCTGGCGTTTTTTGCGACCTTTATTTGATGCAAATTGAGCTTTTTTCGCAATGTATTGCGATTTAGACCCAACAATTCAGCGGCCTTTACCTGATTGCCGTTGCATGCCGTCAGTGTAATCTCGAGCATAGGCACTTCGATTTCGTCCAAAATGCGGTGATAGAGATCGTCTGCGGGCAGCCCGGGCTCGGCCTGTGCAAAAATCCGCATCAAATGTCGTTCAACGCTTTCTTGCAACGATTGCCCTTCGTTTGCACCACTTGTAGGCGCTGCCATATGCGTTGCGTTTTGGCCAAACTCCGTTTTGACCATTTCTGCAGAAATCACCTCTTCAGGATAAAGCGCGACGAAACGATGGATAAGGTTTTCAAGTTCGCGCACATTGCCTGGCCATCCGTGCTGCGACAATAACTCAAGCGCTTCTGGGGTGACCGATTTGCGCAATTTGGTTTCTTCACTGTATTTCTCAATGAAGTGACGCACCAAATCCGCGATATCTTCTGGTCTCTCGCGCAAGGCCGGCATCCGCAATTGCACCACATTCAAGCGATAGTACAGATCCTCGCGGAAAAGTCCTTGCCGGATCAGTTGGTTTAAGTCCCTATGCGTCGCTGCGATAATGCGCACGTCAGTTTGTATGGTCTCGCGTCCACCAACGCGGGTAAACTCGCCTTCTTGCAACACCCGCAATAAGCGCGTTTGCGCCGCCATTGGCATATCACCAATTTCATCCAGAAACAGTGTGCCGCGCGCCGAGAGTTCAAAATGACCAGGCGCCCGCGCATTCGCCCCCGTAAAAGCACCTTGTTCATGGCCGAACAGTTCTGATTCAATCAAATCCTGCGGAATGGCTGCCATATTGATTGCATTAAACGGACCGTTTTTGCGCTTGCCAAATTCGTGCAGCGCCCGCGCCACCACTTCTTTGCCGGTGCCGCTTTCACCAGAAATCATAACCGTAAGGTCCGTTTGAATAAGCCGCGCCATGGTGCGATATATCTCTTGCATTGGCGCAGAGCGGCCCACAAGCGGCATATCATCAACTTCAACGTCGCTGGTCCTATTGGCTTTGTTCTCCCGCTCCTGCAGCGCTTTCTCAGCCGTGTTGGTCACTTCAACCAAGTCGAAAGGTTTGGGCAAATACTCATATGCCCCCGCTTCGCTGGCCTTCACCGCTGTCATAAAGGTGTTTTGCGCACTCATAACAATGATGGGCAGGTCCGGGCGCTGCTTTTGAATTT
>NZ_CAKZPW010000124.1:0-12501 GCF_937139385.1 uncultured Maritalea sp.
GGCACAATGAAATGGCCGTGCACGATTGTTTTTCCGAATGCTTGTTTTTGACACTTGTACGATGAAACGTTGCGGCACGTATCTTTTGCTGTTTGCTCGGCAATTCCTTTTTCCGGGTTAAGGCCGGCATGGGTGAAAATAAATTTGTTCCAAATGTAATAAGGAACAAGACTTTCAAGAAAGCGCATGTGATTTGCAGGTATTGCGGCGCGAACTTGATATAAAAGACTGCTCTTATCAACGTCTATTCGCCCAATCCCATAGGACAAAAGCGTTTCTCGGCCACCACAAAAAAGCCAATCAGCATCGGGACTAGGTGAAGACAAAAACTCTTTCATCATCAGTTCGTGGTTGCCACAAATACACAGCCGAACAAACCCTTTGGGGGACACGCCAATCAGGTGTTCAATAAGGTTCGCGGACATTGGTCCACGATCGATAAAATCCCCAAGGAACAGTAAAGCAGCTGACCCGCTTTTTTGGTTGTGAGTGTTGAAAACCTCGTGTTCAAGTTTTTTCAACAAATCCAGAGATCCATGAACATCGCCAATTGCATAGATCGTTTGGATTTCATCGTTTATGAGGTGGCTCTTCTCATCAACTTTGCAGTGGGCTCGTTGAAAACGCTTTGCCCAAATAGATCTAAACATTGGTGCGACCGCCAACGGTTTGGCCAATGGCCAACACAAATACAAACAAAAGCGCGATAGCCTGTATTTCAACACTGAAATCGACCAAAGCATGCAGCGCCACCACCGTAGTGCACCCAATACTTGCCATATTCCGCGCCGATAGAATTGAATTTTGCCAAAAAATAGCGACGGATTGCGCGAAAATGAATGCGATAGTGAGGATGGGCACTGGACCGAAAATCAAACCGAACTCGACAAACAAGGACAAATAGGTCGAATGGGCTTTGTTCCAGACATAACCAACGTTCAGCGACTTGTCTCTTACCATTGGAAACACGAGGTCAAAGGTGCCCGCGCCAAAACCAACGATGGGTCGATCTGCGATCAGTTTTAACGCTAATTCATATGCTGCCAATCGATGACCCGCATCCCTGCCAACGACCAAAACCCTATCAAGCATATCTGGGGAATTCATCACAAAGACACTGATGACCAAAACCAGTGTCACAGCAAAGGCGATTATCCAATAGCTCTTGGTTACGTGCGTTTTCACGATCCAGAGGCAACACAAAACGGCGATGCCACATACCGCCCCAAATATCCCCATTCTTGATTTGGTCAGCACAAGTGCAACGGCTAGCAAGATGACGCACACCACATTCAACAAGAGTTTTGGCTTGCTAAATTCCACCAACAAGATTTGCCGCGCTTCAAGCTTTTGGAGCGCAGAAATCACAATCGACAACGCAATGATCAAACCCAGTGCCAGATAAGTCGCAAAGCTGTTGCGGTTGACGAATGTGCCGGTTGCAACCCCGATATAGTTTTGCTTTTTAAAAATGAGTAGCGGGTCGCCCAGCTGGGTAAGGGCAACGAGCGCGTAAAACGCGTAGATTGCCATTCCAACAACAAGGGCTTGTAGGGCAAATTGACCACCACGGGCTTTATCGAAGAGCTTTATGGTCAGAACAAAAACCAAGCCATATGTCAGCCAGTTGATTAGGGACAATACTGTGGGGCCAATGGCAACACTTATTGTTTTTCCTGATAGTCTGCTATCGATGATGGTGCCCAGTGGTTCAAAGATCGGCACCGGTAGCATTTGCACCAGCACAAAAATGATGAACAAGAAATAGAGCGCAAAAACTGGATTTGATTGCGCTATTTGCACAAGGTTTGATTTGTCCGGTTTTTTGGGGGAGATGAGATATGCAAAAGCGATCAACGAGAAGAGAAATAGGTTAAGCGCCCAAAAGAACGGCCTATTGCTGGCCAGTGGTAGTGCCGCAAACAAAACCACGGCTATCACCGCTGATTGCAACAACCGCACGTTAAACATTTGCCACCTTGCCCACATCCAAAGCGGAACCTTCTTTTGCATTGCGTTGGCCGGACATCATTTCAAGAAAACGCATTTGATCCACGAACGGCAGTGTGCGCACTGCCGCAAAAGTTTGCTGTCGAGTGTTTGTGCGCAGATATAAGGTGGCAACAATGTTCCAGTCTGTGTTGCCGACAATCAAAACTGAGATATCATTTTGAACAACAGTTGCGAGCGCGCCGCTAGATAAAAGGTGGGGCGCGCGTTCAATGAGCCACAACACCCTAAGGCGTGCAATCCAAAGTTGGTTGGGGCTCGACAGATAGGAGCGTTGAAACCCCTCCACAAGCGACGATTCATCTTCCAACAGCGTTGCGCTGAAACCTACCACCATCCAAGCATATGAATAAGTGGGCAAGCGCTTGGCAATTTCCAAGCTCTGTGCGTGGCAATGCAGCATTTCGGCTCTTACGTTCCCAGAAAGGCCAAGCAAGAATTGGTAGTCAGACATGCGACGCACGCATCGGTCCAGCAATTGTTTGTTTGCGGCAACAGAAAATGGGGCGTTATTGGTCTTCTGGATTATGTTTCCCTGCGCCTTGGGCAAATAGAGTTGCCCCTCCTCCAGCATCACCACAAGTGAGATGATCACAAGGCCGACAATCGCCAACAATGCCAAAAGTTTTGAGAGATTCATGTGCGCATGTTCCGCAGGCTCTGGCCATGCCATGTAAACGCGTCCCGACGCTGGGTTTTTCGCTCTTGCATCTTTGTAATGTGAAACATCAAAGCAAGGCACATTGAAGCGCCTAAGGAGAAATTGAGGGTTGTGAAGCCGGGATTGACAAGACTGGCCACAACCAAAACATTGAAAATTGAGCAGAAAAGGCGACTGTGGTGCAAGGTCATGTGAGATTTTGTTGCGAATAATCTCCAATAGAAAAACAAAAGTGCAGCCAAGCCCAAAACGCCGGTTTTCATCAAAACATCGTAAACAACACTGTGGGTGGAGATATAAAGCCTTGCGGAATCATCCTCCAAAAAAAACGACCAACTAGAGTGGGTTACGTCCCTGAAATTGCTGGCGATAAACTCATTGCCAAACCCAACCCCTAGACCGGAGGAATCGCTGAGCGCGATCAAAGCGTCATGCCAAAATTGTGCTCTAAGGCCGGAGTTGTGGTCAATGCCGTATAGTTCCAACGCATGCCAAGGCGCGATGAGCACAAATGCCAACAATGAGAAAAACAACCCGGCCGAAACCAGACGAGGCCATGGCAAAACCCAAGTCGCAAAAATGGCAATCATAAGGACTTGGGACTGAGTGCTCGATGACAGCAGAGCCACAACGACAAACACGCTTATGCGAAGCAAAAGATTTGACTTAGAAAGGACCAAAAAGATGAGCAACAAATAGACCGGCAAAACATCATTTGACAAAACGTATAGGGTGAATGTTTGCCCTTCCCCCACGTATCTTGTTGTCCCCATTCGAGACAGACAAGTTATGGCGAAAACGATGCACAATAATGCCAATGCGTTTTTTTGGATTAAGGTGTAGTGGCGGCCCAAAAAGGCCGAAAAGGCACTTGTGGCAATTGGAATGATGATAACCCAACTCCACTGTCGTAACGCGGCAAATACATCTCGATAGACAGTCCAGCTACTTGGGGCCAACCCGGCTAAAGACACAAAAAGCATCATTGTTGAAACCAGCAACAATGGAAAAAATGTCCAAAATCCGACAACCCGTCGAGCACAGTAAATGGAACCTATTGAGGTCAATATGACCAGCGCAAGCAACCAAATGCCAAATGGGCGAAACACCTGAAACCCAATCGTATAAGCCACAATAGGAAGAGCCCAAAGTGCTGCTGCTTCCTCGTTCGCTGGCTCATAAGCACTTCTAGAGACGGAAAGCATCGTCATGCGCCGCCATTTCTTGTTGGTGTAAAGTCTGCATAGGCAGCAACGACCCGCGAGGCCCAAGTTTGTTCGCGCGCCCATTCTTCAGCCGTTTTGGCGAGCTTCTCCAGTTCTGCCGGTGCGCTCAGATAGTGCTTTATTGCCGCCGCCATCATGTCGACGACCTCGTTTTCTGTGCGGCTTTGAACGGGTATTTTCACACCTGCCGTTGAAGGCAAGAGAGCGCCGGGACCGCCGCAGTCCAAACACACAACAGGTGTCCCTCGAATAGACGCCTCAAGCACAACGTTGCCGCTAGAGTCATGGAGACTTGGAAACAAGACAAGGTGATGAGATTGATACAATGCGTCTAGCGCATCCTTTGGTTGCCACCCGAGCCAAGTAACACGGTGTGCAATGCCCAGGACACTTGCCTGGCGCTCCCACAATTCTCGCTCCGGTCCATCACCCGCGATCGTTAGGGTCAAATCTGGTAGCGCGATCATCGCTTGGGCGATTGCGCCTATACCAAGATGCATTCCTTTCCAAAATTGACATCGCCCAGCAAAGAGCACTGTTGGGTTCTTGGTCTTGGTGGCGCCAACCGGTTTTGGAACTTGGTCTATGCCAATCTCAAAGAGTTGTTGAACTTTCCATCGAGCAAACTTTGGCACTAAAGCAATGTTGTCTGGCGTTTTTATCAGAATTAGGCTGGCTTGGCTGAATTGCAGGCGCAGAATTGGATCAAACGGGACAAGCGCGTTCCACAAATCGCGCACTGCATCAACAATTTTACCGCGCAATGGATAGGATTTTCGCAATTGTTTGGGTGCACACTCACCGCCCCCTAATGGACCAACAATAAATGGAATGCCGAGCGCGCCCAAAAAGCTGGGGTAGCGAATGCCTCCAAAGGTTATGTGATGCACCAAATCAAACCGAATTTCTTTGTGCAATTTGAGCGCCCGCCAAACCGCAAGAAACTGCCACAAGTAAAGATAGACATATTGCCAAACCCTATTTGAGCTTTGGTAATTGGCGCCCCCAAAGGCATCAACATATGTGAATTTTGGCTGATTCAACTCAGGCAATTTGTCTAAACAAAGCTCAATTTCCCCTCTGTAGACACCGCTCGTAAGTACGGTTACCTCATACCCCAGCTTTGCAATTTCTAGCGCCCAACGCCACCCCACACCTGCCTCTGACCCAAGGCATGGCGAACAGGCAAACGCAGACAACAAGACCTTGCTTTGTTGGGTGTCAGCTCTGAGTTTGAGCACTGGGCGTCCTTTCTCTTATTACCAATGAGAAAGGCCAAATGAGCGCTAGGGTCGCGATTAATTGTGCAATGGTTATGCCACCGACCAGTCCAGAAACATTGAAAAACATCATCGCGGGATAGGCAATAATTGCGCTCGTAAGCGCTGCCAATGCTGTCGCGTTCGATATCGCTTTTGTGCATTCAAACGCCCGAAGAGCAAAAGTGATCAACGTCCTCAAAACGATCAAAAAATACACCCCGCAAAAAGCTTGAAGGATCCAGACCTCAAACACGCGTTGTCCCAAAAATAAATTTGAAATGGGTTCAGCAAAAAACGCTATGCCCAAAAGGGGCAGCCCAAGGCAGAAAACGATGGCCACTGCAAATCGACGATAACTGGCGACCGCCCGTTCTTGACCAAGCGCTCTCATATCCGCGCCGATTTTTCGAGGTAGAATATTCTCTAGCGCATAAAGAAATGGATTAATGAGCCCAACAAGGCTTTGACTGGCGCGAACCATGCCGATTGTCTGAGGCCCCAAAACCAGGGCGCCAACCGCTACAAACAGATGTTCATTGCAGAACTGCAAGAAGGTTGCCCAGCTCAACCAACCGCCACTTTTGACGATGCGCCCAATATTTTTTTGCATTTGGTTGGCAGAAGTCACGAAAATGGTTTTTGCGAAATTTTGGCAGAACGTCAAAATTGACCCCGCCAAAAAGCAAGTCGAAATTATGAGCACACAGATTGTAGGATCCAATTTGATCGGCGAGTTCACAACAAAAAGGAATGCCAAGCCGACGCAGATATATCGAAGTACATCAGACAGAAACGCCTGCACATCACGGCAAACCAAAAACAAGATGCGCCGGAGAAATTCCGTCAGTGCGATCGACATGAAAAACAGGGCAAGGATCGCACTATTTGCGCCAAGACCAAACAGAAATCCGCCGCCAATCAAAAAAGCCACTGTAACCAATGAAATTGTGCAAAACACCCAGCTCGACGTGGCAATCAATGCGCGCTGCTCACTTTTTTCAGTAAGCTCTAAGATTGATGAAAGTGGCATCATGACTAGGGCCAAAATGACGGCGCTCAGGTTTAACGCAATCAAATAGTAAATGCTAAACTGGCCAAATTGGGCAATACCTATGGCCCTTATAACAAAAACAGTTATGGCGAAATTTGCAGCGCTTGATAGGACTTGGCTGGTCACTGGCCAAATTGAGTTTTTAGATCCCTCGCATAGTTCTGCGCATAGGCAACGTATTTTGGTGACCAACGGGCTCAACTTGATTTGCTCCCATTTCGGATAATATCCAGCGCTAACAGCCACAAAAACCGGGGGGATGTCGTAAGGTAACGCTTTCCTAGGCGGCGCGGTTCGCGCAGGAGGCGGTAGAGCCATTCCAATCCCGCTGCGTGCACCCATTGCGGCGATGGCTCAATCACCCCCGCATTGAAATCAAACGCAGCGCCTACACCAATCATCATTGCGCCAATTTGTTGGGTGTGATCGGCCATCCAATTCTCTTGTTTGGGGCATCCGAGCCCAACGAATATCAATCTTGCGCCGGAGTTGCTGATTGCATTGATGATGTTGGCATCTTCGTCGGCGCTTAACTGGCGAAAGGGCGGCGATAGAGCGCAAGCGATCTCGAGCTTTGGATGTATCGTCGTCAGATTGATCTTTAGCTTTTCAAGTGTCCGATTGTTCTTTCCCCCGATCAACGCGATTTTTATACCTCGTGCCGCCGCCTGTGCGCACAATCGATGCATAATGTCCGCGCCACGCTGCGTGCTTTTGTACGACAGACCATATCGGGTTGCTCTGGCCCGCTCCAAGATGACGCTGTCTGATATAACAAATGTGGCAGCATTCACCTTGGCGCCAAACTTTGGGTCATCGTGCACAAGCACGCATTGGTGGACATTGGTCAGGCAGCAATAACCAGGTTGACCAGCATCCGCCATCTCAACGATGCGTTCAAGGACCGACGCTAGATCCAGATCATCCAAACGCATGCCCAACATATCGTGAGAGGGCAGATGCTCTGATTTTGATGTGATCGGGTGCACCTTTGAAGCTTGTCGCGTTAATTGCATTAGGCAGCACTTTGGTTGGTTTCGCGCTGCACTTGGCGCTCGATCCAGTCGTAGGTTTGCTCAAGCCCAGCATAAAGCTTCAAGCTTGGTCGCCAGCTTAGTTTTTGCTCAATAAGCGCATTATCAGAGTTGCGACCACGCACGCCTATTGGTCCTGATATATGGTTCTTATGGAGGGTCTTGCCTGCAATTTCGCACACCATATCCACGAGTTGATTGATGGTGACCATTTCATCTGAACCGATATTTAGTGGACCTGCAAAACCCGACTGCATAAGACGTAATGTGCCTTCAATACATTCATCAATAAACAGAAATGACCGGGTTTGATTGCCGTCACCCCATATTTCGATTTCACCACCATCGCTGGCCATCGCAACCTTTCGGCACACAGCGGCCGGCGCTTTTTCCCGACCGCCTTGCCAAGCCCCCTCAGGGCCAAAGATATTGTGATACCTAGCGACACGATTATTCATACTATGGTTTTTGTTGAAAGCCAGAAACAGGCGTTCGGAGAACAATTTTTCCCATCCATATTCACTATCTGGTGCCGCGGGGTAGGCGGACTGCTCAGAACAGAATGGATTGTTTGGATCTAGCTGATTGTGAACGGGGTAAACACAGGCCGAAGACGAGTAGAAAACTCTTCCAATGCCTCGTTCTTGGCAACTGCTTAGAACATTTAGGTTTATCGCTGCAGAGTTGCGCATTATTTCTGCATCGTTTTCGCCGGTAAAAACATAGCCAGCACCGCCCATATCGGCCGCCAGCTGGTAAACCTCATCATATTGCCGATCTATTGCTCGACCACAGGCTGCGCTGTCTCGCAGATCAGCAACAATGAAATCGTCGGCTTGTGTTTCTGCAAATGGTGGAAGCTTTAGATCAACGCCGCGAACCCAATAGTTCTCACGTTTTAGGCGTTTGACGAGGTGGGATCCGATGAAGCCCCCAGCGCCACACACGAGTGCGCTCCGTTTCATTGTTTACTCCTAAAAAAATACATAGAGCGGCATTGATGGAATTCATACCGCAGCCTCATTCGTCAAAATATCTCTAAAATATGCAATAGTGTTGCCAAGGCCTTCTTTTAACTGCACTTTTGGCGACCAATCTAAGTACTTGATTGCCAAACCAATGTCTGGCTGGCGTTTTTTTGGATCGTCAGTAGGTAAAGGTAGATTAATTAGTTTTGAGCTGGATTTGGTGGCACCAATAACCAATTGAGCCAACTCTTGAATGGTGAACTCGTTTGGGTTTCCCATGTTGATGGGCATACAAACAAAATCCGGCGCATCCATCAGCCGCAGCAGCCCTTCAACCAAATCGTCACGATAACAAAACGAGCGCGTTTGCTGGCCGTTCCCGTAAATTGTGATGTCCTGCTTTTTTAGCGCCTGAGTGATGAAATTGGAAACGACGCGACCGTCTTCGGGATGCATGTACGGACCGTATGTGTTGAAAATCCTTGCAACTCTTATGTTTAAACCATGTTGGCGTTGGAAATCGTAAAACAACGTCTCTGCACACCGTTTTCCTTCGTCATAACACGCACGCAAACCAATTGGATTTACGTGCCCCCAATAATCCTCAGTCTGGGGATGAACTAATGGATCGCCGTAAATTTCGGACGTTGATGCTTGCAAAATTTTCGCGTTCACTCGTTTTGCCAACCCAAGCATATTCAAGGCGCCAAGGACGTTTGTCTTCATGGTCCGAATTGGGTCGTCTTGATAATGGACTGGCGATGCAGGGCAAGCCAAATTGAAAATCTCATCGACTTGAGCGGAAAGCGGCAAGCAGATATCGTGTTTCATCAGCTCAAAATTGCGGTTTGGCAAAAGGTGCGCCACATTTTGCCGAGCGCCGGTCAAAAAATTATCTACGCACAGGACGCGGCACCCGCGCTCCAATAGACGTTCACAAAGCAAAGACCCTAGAAAACCTGCACCGCCAGTAACAAGAACCGTCTTTTGTGCCATTCGCGTCGCCCCCATGGTTGCCGCTAGAACCCGGTACCGCGCCAGCATTCTCTGATGGCTGTTAGAACGATGATTTGGCAATCGAGCCACACATTGTTTTTGATGACATACAAACGATCATGAACGATCCGCATTCTTGATCGCTCTTTATCCAGCGTTGGTCCGCGCAATTTGTTGATTTGTGCTAGCCCGGTGATGCCCGGTCTTAAGGCATGACGACGATGGTAACTGGGCACCAACTCTTCATATAAAATGCCCCCTGCGTTTAAACCGACGGGGTGGCAACGTGGCCCCACGAGTGACATTTCACCCTTTAAAACATTCACCAGTTGCGGCAGTTCATCAATGTTTGATTTGCGCAAAAATGCACCCACAAGCGTGACACGACTATCGTTCTTTACCGTTTGCTTGGTGCCAGTTTTGTCGCATCTGCCAACATACATCGTACGGAATTTTAGGACCGTGAATTTGCGCCCGCCCTGCCCCCACCTTAGTTGCCTAAAAACCGCTGGCCCAGGGTCTTCAATTTTGATGAGTAGCATGATTATCAAAAACACGGGCCAAAGCAGTGCCAGCGCAACCACGGAAATCACTATGTCCATCGCTCGCTTTGCAGCCACATTCAATCGCTTGGCAAAACTGGTGTTGGCAGCAGGTCGACCATAGCCTGATGAAGGAATGGGAATTGATTTTTTACCCGACGGAAAGACAAATGCGCTTTGCGCGCCAAAAGACTGAAAAGACATAATGCTCAAAAAAATAAAAAGTTAAAAAAGTATTAATACGTACCCTACATGATGATGAAAAAGATTCAACTACACAGTTGCTTCGCCGAAGAAAATTTAGTGAGATACGTAAGCTATTGATATCACACATGTAAATTCAGAGAACTCCAAAACAAGACAGCATTCTCGTTCTTTGGGTTTGCTAAATTTTGTTGAGTGCGGTTTATTATTTTGTGATTTATACGAACATTCACCGATAGAGGAATGACCGATTTGTAGCAGCTAAAAAGAGGGTGATGGGGCATATTCACCCAATCGTTCAAGCCTTGTTATCGACACAACTATACTGCTTTCACGCAACTTCATTTTTGCATCTGCATTAGAGACCCTAAATTTATGAAAAAGATAACAGTTGTGGGGATGGGGTATGTAGGCATCGCAAATGCCGTTCTATTGGCACAGAACAATCAGGTGTTGGCGCTCGACATCGACACTAACCGCATAAATCTCATCAAGAGTAAAACGAGCCCGGTTAAAGACGAATTGGTTTCCCAATACCTCGCGAGCTCAAAACTGAACATTCAGGCAACTACAGACAAAACAGATGCTTATGGCGACGCCGATTTCGTCGTTATTTGCACGTCAACTAACTATGACACCTCAAGCAATTCAATAGATACATCAACAATAGAAACCGTGATAAACGATGTGTTTGAGCAGAACCCTGATGCAACGATTGTTATCAAGTCGACAGTGCCAATTGGATATACACAGGGGCTAAGTGCGAAGATGAACAGCACAAATATTCTGTTTTCACCTGAGTTTTTGCGTGAAGGAAACGCGCTACATGACAATCTGTACCCCTCGCGGATTGTGGTTGGTGGCGATTTGAATACTGCGAAAGCATTTGCCGCCCTCCTTGTTGAAGGGGCCAAGACCAACAAAGTTGAAACGCTTTTCACCTCCACTTCGGAGGCCGAAGCGATAAAACTGTTTTCCAACACTTATCTGGCAATGCGGGTCGCCTTCTTCAATGAGTTGGATAGTTTTGCGCTTGGGTTTGACCTAATTGCTAAAGACATTGTTGCTGGGGTTGGGCTCGATCCAAGGATTGGCAATAGTTACAACAACCCCTCATTTGGCTATGGCGGCTATTGTTTGCCCAAAGACTCAAAGCAGTTGCTGTCAACGTTTGAAGGTGTGCCCCAAAACCTTATGGAAGCCATCGTGCAATCAAACGAGACGCGCATTAATTACATTGCGGACCATATAATCTCGAAAGCACCAAAAACTGTTGGGGTTTATCGGCTGGCAATGAAGAAAGGTTCCGACAATTTCCGCGAGAGTGCTGTCCAAGCGGTTATGTTGCGGCTGCAAACTGCGGGCATCGAAGTGGTTGTTTTTGAACCCGTATTGGAGGGAAAATCTATCTTTGGTGCAAGGTCCATTTCTGACTTATCTGAGTTCAAGAACAGCGCCCAGATCATCATAGCCAACAGATTTCATAATGACTTGGCTGACGTGTCAGATAAAGTCTTCACACGGGACTTGTTTGGCGAAGACTAAAGGTGCCCAATCGCTCATCGTGATGCGGAAGGACTTGAGCACATTGGCAGGAGTTCCCTAGCGATATTTGCGAGGGTTGCGCAGACCCCAGTCAGAATATAAGTCCGCCATAATGGTTTCGAACTGGTGTTCTGCGCTATCGCGCCCAATCTTGTTTGCGTGGGCGCCGCCAAAAATCACCACTTCGTCCCCAACTTGAACTTCTTTCATTTCTGTAACATCGGCAACAATCGTGTTCATGGAGATTTTGCCCACCACCGGACAAGAATTGCCGTTTATGCTGACGATGCTGCGTTCAAATCCGTTTCGTCGAAAACCATTTGCGTAGCCAATTGAAATGCAGGCAAGACGACCATCTTGCTCCAATAGCTTGGAACGATCATAGCCCACGGTTGTGCCCATAGGGTAATCACCTATGCTGACCACCCGCGCTTTTAACTCCATTGTCGGCAGAAACCCCAACTCCGGTTTCAATATGCCATAGAGTATGGCTCCACATCTGAACATGTCCGTTTTTACATGTTCTTCAGAGATCAGTGTGAGAGAACTGCCTGCATGGATCAGCAGATCCTTTCGCTTCAATTTGCTGTTGGCCAAAACCCAATCCACCTGTTGTTGGAACAGTTTTGAGTTTTGGCGCAAATGCTCTTTATCGTTTGACGGGAAATGACTGCATATTCCAACAATCTTCTCACCCAAAGTTCCAACGATCCGTCGGCAGGTTTCTTGCCCTGCAACGGTCGATATCTCCAAACCATCCCGCGACATGCCCTTAGCGTTTAACGAAAGATGGGCTCCCATTTGGTAACGGCCCGACTTTATGAGCACGCTTAGGTACTGCGCTGTTTGCAAAGAGCCAACCTGCTCTTCTACACGATCATGCACCGCCTGATCTATTTCGACTTGTGTTGCTGCGCGCAGACGGATCAGGCTACCTGCGAAGCCCGTATTGCGCACTTCACGAGCTTCTGAGTTGGACGTTATACCGATACAGTCCACACC
>NZ_CAKZPW010000125.1:0-3071 GCF_937139385.1 uncultured Maritalea sp.
GATCGACTATTCGCGCTTTGACTGGGATGAAGTAAACAACAACCCATTCTTTTGCGCTGACCCAGTCGCTGCCAAAGAATGGGCGACATATCTTGATGGAATCCGTAAAGAAGGCTCGTCAGTCGGCGCCGTTATTGAAGTGGTCGCAGAAAATGTGCCTGTCGGCTTAGGTGCCCCAGTTTATGGTAAGCTGGATCAGGACTTGGCTTCAGCCATGATGTCCATAAACGCTGTCAAAGCGGTTGAGATCGGCGCAGGCTTTGAAGCGGCTGAACTAACAGGCGTTGAAAACGCAGACGAAATGCGGGCAGGGCAGGAACGCCCCTATTTTCTCTCCAACCACGCTGGCGGAATTTTGGGCGGTATTTCAAATGGCGATCCGGTGGTCGTGCGCTTTGCCGTTAAGCCGACCTCGTCAATTCTTGTTTCCCGTCAGACCGTAGATGAGAAAAATCAAAACGCAGACATCATCACCAAAGGCCGGCACGACCCATGCGTGGGTATTCGTGCCGTTCCCGTTGGTGAAGCGATGATGGCGCTGGTGCTGGCAGATCATTTGCTGCGCCACCGCGCTCAAACAGGTAGAGAAGGTGGCATTGGCCATGAATGAGTTAGATCAACGCGTAGAAGCAGCAATCGCTGCCATTGCTGCTGGTGAAATGGTTGTTGTGACCGACGATGACGATCGAGAAAATGAAGGTGATTTGGTGATGGCAGCCGCTGCTGCAACGCCAGAAAAGATGGCCTTCATCATCCGCAATACTTGCGGCATCGTTTGCGCACCAGTCACCGTCGAGATTGCGCAGAAGCTGCATCTTGACCCGATGGTCGCCAGCAACAACGCACCGCTTGGCACCGCCTTCACCATCACCGTTGATGTGAAACACGGCACTACTACCGGCATTTCCGCCGAAGACCGCACCGCGACGGTTCGAGCGCTCGCAAATGACAATATTGGTGCAAATGACTTTGCACGTCCTGGGCATGTGTTTCCTCTTGTGGCCAAAAAAGGTGGCGTGCTTTTACGCTCCGGTCACACCGAAGCTGCAGTTGATTTATGCCGTTTGGCAAACCAGCCTGAAGTGGGTGTGATCTGCGAATTGGTCAATGATGATGGCACTGTGAAGCGCGGCGATCAGGTCAAGGCATTTGCCGACGAGCATCATTTGGTTTTGGTTTCAGTCGCTGATTTGATCGCATATCGCCAGCGTCGCGAAAAACTTGTCGGTCGCGTGGCAACATTCCCAATCGATACAGTTGGTGGTCGCGCGACCGCTTTTGCATACCGCACACCATTTGATCGGGTTGAGCATTTGGCCGTGGTTTTTGGTGACGTGGAATCTGGCGAGGATATTCCAGTACGCTTCCAACGTGAGAATATTCTCACCGACGTTTTTGGAGATTCTGAAGCGCTGAACAGCGCGGTCAAAGAATTGGCCGATGGTGAAAATGGCATTTTAGTTTACCTGCGCGAAGGTTCAACTGGCGTTGCCTCATCTTCAGCTAAAAACCAACGCGAGGACGAAGAGCATACCAGTGCGCTAGATCGCGAAGAAGAGTGGCGTGAGATTGGTCTTGGTGCACAAATCTTGAAAGACTTGGGCGTGCGTTCAATCAAGCTGCAAGCGACGAAAAATCGCCATTATGTGGGCTTGGATGGCTTTGGACTGAAGATTTCAGAAATCAAGATAAGTGACTAATTAGAATCACTAATTTGAGATAGTTCATTTTGAATCTGAAGTTTAGCTGTTGCCGCTAGGTTTTTGAAAAGACTCGCAAATACTCAACGTTCCCGTCAGCACCCTTAATGGGTGACGGGAGCGCCAATTTGTCATTCCAACCTTCATTTTCCATGTAGGTTTTGAAGCTTGTTAAAGCCGTTTCAATTGCGCCTAGATCGCTAACAATGCCGCCTTTTCCGACATGCTCGCGCCCAACTTCAAACTGTGGTTTGAACAGAATGATTGCGTCTGTACCTGATTGACAAAGCGAGAGTGGCGCGGCCAAAACTTTCTCTAGCGACACAAAGCTAATGTCGCAAACCAACAAGTCAATTGGTTCTGGTATTAGCTCTGTCGTTAGCGCGGTTGCGTTCGTTTTGTCGAGCTGCACAATGCGTGCATCTGACGCAATTTGTGAGTCCAATTGGCTGTGCCCAACATCAACGGCGTACACCCTAGCTGCACCTTGCTCCAACAATAGCTGACTAAAACCACCAGTGGACGCACCAAGGTCCAAGCAAGTTTTGTTCGCTGGATCAATGTCGGATGCCGCGAGCCCTGCTTTAAGCTTTAGGGCCGCCCGCGAAACATAGTCCCCCGCAGGGTCGTCCACGGCAATCTGCATTTGCGCCGTCACCCTAAATCCGGGCTTGGTAACGGTCTTTCCATCTACCTTGACGGTGCCGCGCATGATCGCATCGCGTGCGCGAGCGCGCGAACGACAAAGCCCTCGAGCTTCAACAGCAACATCCAATCGATGAGGTTCACTAGCCATTGGATGCCGTCAGCCGTTTTAGTTTGGCAATCGCGCTTTCTTTGTTCTCACCAAATCCAATGGTGCCGAACAGATCGCCCTTTTTGTCCAGTAAGAACAATGTCGCGGTGTGGTTGACCAAATACTCTGACGCGCCCTCGCTCTCTACACTTTCGGCGAAAATGCCAAACGTCTTTTTGACGTGATCAACTTGTTCACGGGTGCCGGTCAGGCCAATCAAATCATCGCCAAAAGAGGTGAGATATGTCGCAAGCAATTCCGGTGTGTCCCGCTCTGGATCAACTGAAATGAAGACGATTTGCACATCGTTCCCAGTTAGTCCCAATTCACTACGCCAAGTGGTGCTTTCATAAAGGGTGGTCGGGCAGACATCTGGACAGAAAGTGTAGCCGAAAAACAGCATCGTTGGTTTGCCAACGAAATCAGCCTGAGTGAATTCCCCACCATTTGCCCGTTGCATAGTAAAGTCGCCACCAAACTGAACCGCTTGGGGTTTTTTTGGCTGGCTTTGCTGAAAAACTGTGAACAATGTTGCGGCAATGCCGACAATGACAACAAGTCCCCAAAGGACCATG
>NZ_CAKZPW010000126.1:0-10144 GCF_937139385.1 uncultured Maritalea sp.
TTGAGCGGGCTGAACGATCAACTCAGGTCTGTCGCCGTCATCGGGTGGTCGACTGTCATCTTCGGCGTCGCGCTATACATCGGCGACAGGTTCGGCGGTCAGGCGAAAACTGCGGATGACTGGACCTTGAAAGATGCCATCGCCATGGGCCTCGCCCAGATCATCGCGCTGATCCCGGGTGCCAGCCGATCTGGCGTCACGATGACCATGGCGCGCGGACTGGGGTACAAACGCGTCGATGCAGCGCGCCTGTCGATGCTGATGTCGATCCCGACCATCATGGCCTCGGGAATACTGCTCGGGGCAGAGGCCGCTCTTGATGCAAACATTGCTGCCCTGCGCGATTGCGCCATTGCAGCTGCATTTGGCATGTTCGGCTTAATGCTCAAGCGTTTGAATTTGCCAATCGTCCCGATCATTCTCGGGATGGTTTTGGGTGGAATTATGGAAGTTAAATTTCGCACGAGCATGGCGCGGGTTGAAAATATATTTGAGTTTATCGAACGGCCAGTGGCGCAGGTGTTGTTTGGTATCATTGTGATCGTTTTGGTGGCGCATATCTATTCGCTCTTTCGAGCAAAGAAATCTGAGGACGTTTGATTATGATTACTCAAGTTGAGATTGACGGTTTGCGTCGTCAGGCGATTGCGCCGCAGAAGTTGCTGATCAATGGCGAATGGCAGGATGCGTCTGATGGTGGGGTGATTGAGGTAGTTAGCCCAATCGATGGGCAAAAGCTCACCACCATTGCTGCGGCAACCTCTGATGATGTTGATGTCGCGGTGCGCGCGGCGGGTGATGTGTTTGAACGTGGTGACTGGTCTCGCATGGCACCGGCTGGGCGCATGAAGATTTTGCACAAGATTGCGGACTTGATTGATCAGAACGCAAAAGAGCTTGCTGTGCTCGGGGTGCGAGACAATGGTACCGAAATCGGAATGGCGCTGAAAGCGGAACCCGGTTCAGCTGCGGGAACATTTCGGTTCTATGCTGAGGCGATCGACAAGGCTTATGGCGAGATCGCGCCGACTGCGGACAATGTGTTGGCGCTGGTGCATCGCGAGCCGGTTGGGGTTGTCGGGGCGATTGTGCCTTGGAATTTCCCTTTAATGATTGGCGCATGGAAAATTGCACCTGCATTAGCGGCAGGGAATTCTGTCGTGTTAAAGCCCTCGGAAGCGGCATCACTAAGTCTGCTTAGGTTGGTGGAATTGTGCATGGAAGCTGGATTGCCTGCGGGTGTCTTGAATGTCATCACCGGCAATGGCGCTGTGGCAGGCGAGGCGATGGGCCTTCATCAAGACATTGATATCATCACCTTCACAGGTTCCGGTGGTACAGGTCGCCGGTTGATGGATTATGCTGCGCGGTCGAACATGAAACGGCTTTACCTCGAATTGGGCGGTAAATCGCCGAACGTGGTGTTTGCAGACGTCGAAGACATTGACCATGCAGCTAAGGTTTCGGCCGCTGGCATTTTCCGCAATTCAGGTGAAGTGTGTGTGGCTGGTTCGCGCATTTTGGTGGAGCGGTCCATCCATGATGCATTTGTTGAGCGGTTGAAAGTACAGGCCGAAAAGCTGATTGTGGGGGACCCGTTGGAGCTTGCCAACAATATTGGCGCAATCACGACCAAGCAGCAGCTAGAAGGTGATCTAGATTTTGTGGAACGCGCTATTGCTGAGGGGGCGACTTTGGTTTGTGGGGGTAAGCAACTGCACGCCGAAAAAGGCGGTTATTATATGCAGCCCACGATTTTTACAGATGTTCGACCAGAGATGGATTTGTTCCAAAACGAAGTGTTTGGTCCCGTGGTTGCCGTTACGCCATTTGATAGCGAAGAAGAAGCGATTGCATTGGCGAATGGCACCGACTTTGGTTTGGCCGCAGCGGTTTGGACGTCCAATCTGTCGAGGGCCCATCGGATGGTGCGCAATATCAAATCTGGCGTGGTACATGTAAATACATACGGCGGTGCGGGCAACAATGTGCCGCTTGCTGGCATGAAGCAATCGGGCAATGGAGCGGACAAATCGCTGCATGCCTTAGAGAAATTTGAAAACCTGAAGACGGCTTGGATTCAATTGTAGGTGGCACTGATGACACAAGACAAAACAATATTGGTGATTGGCACTTATGATACCAAGTCTGATGAATTGGACTATCTAACTAAAGCTATTCAGGGGCAGGGCGGTAAGGTGCTCACTATGGACGTGAGTGTGTTGGGTGATCCGGCGATGCCTACTGACATTTCCAAGCATCAAGTGGCGGAAGCCGCCAATTCTTCCATTGACGAGGCCATCGATAGTGGCGATGAAAACACTGCCATGCAAATTATGGCGCGCGGATCGTCGGCGCTTTGCCAAATGCTGCATAAGGCCGGGCGTATTGATGGCATGATCGCGATGGGCGGGTCCATGGGGACTGATCTTGCGCTGGATTGCGCGCGGGCGTTGCCGCTTGGGGTGCCGAAATACATTATCTCCACCATTGCATTTTCAACTCTGATCCCTGCTGAGCGGTTGGCAACTGATACACAAATGATTTTGTGGGCGGGTGGTCTTTATGGCCTTAATTCGGTTTGCAAAGCTTCGCTGAGCCAAGCGGCGGGTGCCGTTTTGGGCGCGGCGCGTGCGGTGGAAATGCCGACACAAAAAAAGCCAATGGTTGGCATGACCAGTCTTGGTTCGTCGTGCTTGAAATATATGAAAGTGCTCAAACCTGCGCTTGAAGAGCGTGGTTTTGAAGTGGCGATATTTCATGCGACGGGCATGGGCGGTATGGCGTTTGAGAATTTGGCGCGGGAAGGGGCTTTTGCATGTGTGATGGACTTTGCGCCGCAAGAAATGGGTAATCATATGATGGGCTCAAGTGTGAATTCGGGACCCAATCGGTTGCGCGGGGCAGCTGCTTCAAAAACGCCTGCCATTATTGCCCCTGGCTGCGTGGATTTGGTGGATTTCCCCGGTTGGCAACCGTTTCCTGATCAGTTTAGCGATCGATCTTTTCATGCCCATAATCGATTGTTGGCGTCGGCAACGTTGAATGCTGAGGAGCGCCGACAAGTTGCGCGCGAGATTGGGGCCAGGGCATTAGAGAGCAAAGCGCCTGTGCATGTAATCTCGCCAAAGCAGGGTGTTGAAGAATGGGACAAGCCGGGTGAACCAGCGCATGAACCGCAAAGTCATGCGGCCTTTGTTGAAGAATTATCAAAGTTTGTGCAGCCACCCGTTGGGTTTACAGAACTTGATTGCCACATCAATGATGCTCAGTTTTGCGAAACGGCGCTAGCGATTTTTGATGAGTGGTTGGCCCAAGGCATTGTTGTGCGAAAAGCAAACTAAAAAGCCTATGCAATGATAATGGGCGAAACTAAATCAGAACTCAATGGGGTGAATGGCTGTAAATCTGCGTTTTGAGCCAAAAATGCTGTAGCTGGATTTTTTGTTGCTTGTTACCTTTGCTTCAAATGAAACAAGGGGTGACATATGCGTCGCGATTACTCTCTGCCACAGGGCGCCATTCATCGCATTCAGGTTCAATCTGAAGCGCTAACATCGAACATGCTTAGCGATCATACTCTGCGTGACGTGGACGTCTATGTGCCCCACGGACACGATGGTGTGGGCTTGCCTATCATCGTTGATTTAGCTGGATACACGGGGAGTGGCTTGAGCCGCACCAATTGGCGAGGGTTTGATGAGAATGTGCCGGCACGATTGGACCGTTTGATTGCTAGTGGTGAAATGCAGCCCTGCGTTGTTGTCTTTCCAGATTGCTTTACCCGACTTGGCGGCAATCAATATATCAACTCTGCGGCCATGGGGAACTGGGCGGACTTTTTGATCAAGGAAATGCTGCCCAAAATCGAAGGTCGATTTGGTTGCGGTGGCGATGGCAAACGTGGCGTTATCGGCAAATCGTCCGGTGGATATGCGGCGATGATCCACGCCATGCTTTATGCAGATACATGGTCTGCTATTGCTTGCCATTCAGGCGATATGGGGTTTGAAGTTGCATATCTGCCAGATATGCCCAAAGCCTTGCGTGCATTGGCAAAACATGATGGATCAGTCGAGAAGTTTGTGGGGGCAGTTGAAGAAAACCACAACCCAAGTCACGATGACATTCACGCCCTTATGATTTTGGCGATGGGGGCAACTTATGACCCTGATCCGGAAGCCTTTTGTGGGATCAGATTACCCGTAGATTTGCACACTTGCGAACTTGATAAGTCGCGCTGGGCCAAGTGGCTTGAGTGGGACCCGCTGCATATTTTTGATCAGCATATCGAGGACTTGAAAAGCCTCAAAGGCATTTGGCTTGATTGCGGGGATGTCGATCAGTTCAATTTTGTTTATGTGGCGCGTCGGATGCAAAACAAGTTGAATGGAGCGGGAATTGATCATGTGTACGAAGAATTCCCAGATGACCATTTCTCGATTGATTATCGATATGACCGCAGTTTGCCCTATTTGGCTGACAAACTAAGCTAGTTTTATCCGGGTAAAATATTTTACCCGGGTGTTATTGACTCCATAGTTTTACCCCGGTATTACTCTCGCAACAAAACGCGGAGACTATTGTTGTGACTTATTCACCAGATTTGGAATGTGTTGCCTTTGTGGGCCATGAGTTGATCGCCAGTGGTGCGTTGGCGGAAGTGGTGCACGAAGTGAAGCGGCACCATGATCAAAACCCAAATGATATGATTTTGGTTTTTGACAACCAGAAATCCAACGTCATTGAGTTGGACCTGCGCGGATCAATGGAAGACGTCTTCGGTCGAATGGCCAGCAAACAGCCGTTGGAAGAAGCCGTTGCGCCACCCAAGCGACCTGGGCGCCCCAAGCTCGGAGTTGTGAGCAAAGAGGTGACTTTGTTGCCGCGTCATTGGGAATGGCTGCGTGAGCAGCGGGGCGGTGCATCTGTGACATTGCGCAAACTGGTGGGTGAGGCGATGCATGTGGCCGATGGCGACAAGGATAAACGTGCAGGGCAGCAGACCGCATACAAACTTATGACGGCAGTAGCCGGAGACTTGCCCAATTACGAAGAGGCCATTCGGGCGCTTTTTGCCGGTGATGGAGAGCAGTTTTTTGCACAAATTGCAGATTGGCCTATCGGGTTGAAAAATCACTTAGCCCAGATTTCAAGAGATGTTTTTTTGCCACCTGCGGGTGCGTGACTATTAAGGAAATGATTCATGACTGAATCTCAAACTGTTGAAAATAATAACTATTTGACCCAGCCCATCGGCAAACTGTTTTTGACAACCGCTTTGCCAATTATCATGATCATGGTGGTCAATGGTCTGTTTAATCTTGTTGATGCCTATTTTCTTGGCATCTTTGTCGGCTCCGCTGCACTGACTGCCGTCACGGTTATGTTTCCGGTGCAAATGCTGATTTATTCGCTGACCACAATGATTTCAAACGGCTTTGCTTCCATCGTTGCGCGTCGACTTGGGGCGAACGACTTGCGGGGAGCGGCCGACAGTTTTGCCGTGGCCATAGTTATGGGGATCGCCGTCAGTGCTGTTTTAATGTTGGTCTTTTTGGTTTTTGGCCATCAATTGGTGGCGTGGGTTACTGATGGTGACCCGGAGTTGGCGCGCATGGCATGGACATACATGTCGATCATGATGTTTACCTCGCCACTGATCTTCATCCTCTCTGTTCAATTTGATGCTTTACGCAGCGAAGGGAAGATGGGGTTCATGACACTGGTTTCGGTCGGTGTGACGTTGCTCAATATGGTTTTCAATTACATCTTCATCGTGATGCTTGATATGGGCGTCGCTGGTTCTGCTTGGGGTACAGTTGCTGCCCAGCTGTGCTCGCTGAGTGCAATCATGACCTATCGGTTGCGTGGGTTTTCAAAGCTGGGTTTTCATCTGCCAAGTATGTCGACATTTGTGCGGGTAGCAAAAGAAAACTTGGCCTTGGGCGCGCCGCTGAGTTTGAACTATCTTTCAATCTCTTTGATCGCGGGCAGTGTTGTCGCTTTGCTCAAGATCTATGGTTCTGATGATTATACGGTGACCGTTGGGGCCTATGGCATCATCACACGGCTTATGACTTTTTCCTTCATGCCATTGCTCGGGATTTCGATGGCATTTCAGTCTATCGCTGGCAACAATTTTGGCGGCAAATTACCCGCGCGTGTGAATGTCAGCACCAAGACGGCACTCATTGTGGCCTTGGTTTATTGCGTAATTATTGAAGTGGTCTTTATCTCATTTGCAGGTCCAATTGCTGGCTCGTTCGTCAAAGATGCGGATATGATTGCTGAGACCGCGCGTGTGCTGCCCTATGTCATGATCATGTATTTTACGGCGGGTCCTGCCATAATTCTATCCGGCTTCTTTCAGGCAATTGGTGACGCCAAACGTGCTGCAGTTTTAAGCCTTTCACGCAATTACCTGATTGGTCTGCCGTTGTTGTTTACAGTGCCGCGGTTTTTGGGCGAGTCTGGTATTTGGATTGCTGCTCCAATTGGAGATATCATTATGGTTGGACTAACCATTGCGGTGCTGGCGATTGTGCAAAAGCGCAAAGGTTATCGTGGTGGCGTGTTTTTGCCGGTGCCTGCATAAAAGCTTTGACTTGCGCCAGATCAATTTGGCGCAAGCCCATCTCTGACACAATGTGCTCAACGATTGAAAGGGGTGTATTATGCGTGATTTAGAGATTTACCGGACCCGTTTGCAGGCTCGCAAAGCGGAGCTTGATGAGCGTTTGCACAAAATTGAAGACCGATTGGATGATACTCCAGACCCTGATGTGGAAGAACGTGCTGTTGAGCGCGAAGATGATGAGATGCTTGAGGGGCTGGGCAATGCAGGAAAGCAAGAACTGCAAAAAATAGAGAACGCGCTCGGCCGAATGGAAAATGGAACCTACGGCGTCTGCATTTCTTGTGGCGAAGACATCTCAGAAGCACGGTTAGATATTGTTGCTTATGCTACCAAGTGCAAACACTGTATGTAGCGTCCCATTGTATCGGCTTAAGAAAAAGGCACCGTTCGCGGTGCCTTTTTTTGTTTAGGGAGCTAGTATAGATATGCGACATAACCCGCGTAGAGTGTGAGTGCGCTAATCCCAGCAATGCGACTTATCCTCCCCAGGAAAAAGATCAGCAAGGCAAGTGAGAAGAAAACAGCAATCATTACTGGTATATCAAACGTTGCCATGGTTGGGCTTATTGCAATTGGCGTAATGATGGCGGTGACGCCTAGGATTCCCAAAATATTGAAAATGTTGGATCCCAAAATGTTACCGACCGCGATATCGGATTCTCGTTTTAATGCGGCCATTACAGAAGTTGCAAGTTCTGGCAGGCTTGTGCCCACTGCAACGATTGTCAGTCCGATAACGGCTTCTGGTATTTCAAACGACCGCGCAATGGTTGTTGAAGCGTCTACCAGCCATTCAGCCCCAATGACGAGGCTTACCAAACCGATTGCGACGAAGGCTATTTCTTTCAGCAGGCCATTACTTGAAATTGGGAGTTCAACCTGCGCCTCTGTTCCTTGTTTTGCAAAGAATAGAATGTAAATCACATAGGTTGCGAGTGAACCCACCATCAAGAGACCAGCCCAACGCTCGATAATGCCAATCGCACTCAGCCCGACAAGCAGTAATCCGGCAAAGACCATCACGCCAATGTCGCGTGCGGATTTAGAAAACTCTTGTTTCAGGGGCAGGAGCAGGGCCGAAACACCAAGAATGAGCAGGATGTTTGCGATGTTTGATCCGACCACATTGCCCATTGCAATGTCTGGTGCACCCTTTAGTGCCGCGCTTAGCGAAACCAATAACTCTGGCATCGATGTTCCAAACCCCACAATAGTAAGGCCGACTACAAATGCGGGTACACGTAAGCGAACCGCCAGAGCTGCGCTGCCGCGCACGAGGCTTTCACCGCCCACAAACAGCAAGATCAAACCAGCGAATAAATAGAGAAGAGTTAATGCCATCAAGTGCATCCGATATCGAAAGTTCAAATTGCATTATTGCAACCTGCTGAAGGTGGTGGTGACCGCCTTGCGCCACAAGTGGCTGAAGACAATATTTGTGCGCCCAGAGGGTATTCGTTTTCAAAGGCTGAGAAAACTATCTTATAGCTTTGCAACGTTGCACTTCTAGCCCCGTCCAGCGATAATGTCCTTTTGGAATACTAATTGCCCCACGAATAAAATTTAGCCTCATATGGATTGTGCTCCGTTTCATGGTTTTGAGTGAACCTTCATTCCAAATTGGCTTCGGCACTGCTCCAATCAATCCAATTGAGCCTATTGAGCCGCGAACTATTCGGCCCTAACCCGAATAGGGCGGCTCGTTTGGTTTATCCATCGGGTCGCCCGTCAATTGGTGAGAAGGTTGACAATTGAAGTTTTGAACAAGATAGAGTCTGCTGGATACTGGAGGATCTATGTCAAACTCGTCACAAAAAATCCCAATAATTATCGATTGCGATCCCGGCCAGGATGACGCGCTTATGCTGTTCTTGGCGCTTAACGCGCCCGAACTTGATGTGCGTGGCATAGTGGCGTGTGGCGGCAATGTGCCATTGGCACGTACAGAGTTGAATTGTCGAATTCTTGTGGAGATGGCGGGGCGTTTGGATGTTCCTGTTTTTGCAGGATGTGATGGTCCTATGGTCGAGCAATTGTTCACCGCGGAGTATTTGCATGGCGAAACGGGGATTGATGGCATCGATTTTTTTGAGCCGACGATCAAAAAACGCGATCAGCATGGCGTTGACTTCATCATTGAAACGTTGCGTGCTGCTGATGTCGACGAAATCACGTTGGTACCAACTGGGCCTCTAACCAATATTGCAATGGCGTTGCGCAAGGCGCCTGACATTTTGCCCAAGATCAAACAAATTGTTCTGATGGGTGGTGCGAGTTTTGAAGGGGGCAATGTGACGCCTTCTGCCGAGTTTAATATTTACGTTGATCCGCACGCAGCAGATGTGGTGATGCGTTGTGGCCGTCCCATCGTGATGTTTGGCTTGGATGTGACGCACCAAGTGATGACAGACCCCCAATTGGTGGCCGATATTCGCTCGCTCGACAATAAGGTGGCGCATGCTTCTGCCGGGATGCTTGATTTTTTTGGTCAATATGACGCGGCAAAATACAGCGCTGAGGGCGGTCCGTTGCACGACCCGTGCACAATTGCTTGGTTGCTTGAGCCATCTATTTTTGATCTAAAACCCTGTCATGTAGCCATAGAAACCACAAGCAAATTGACAAGGGGACACACAGCTGTGGACTTTTGGGGGGTGACTGAAAATACCCCGAACGTTGAATGGGCATTTAAGGCAAACAAGCAAAGATTCTTTGCATTATTGATTGAACGATTGGCGCAATATTAGCCGGTTCTTACGTTGCATGAAATTAGGGCTTTTGTTGTTTGTTTTTTTCAGAATAATTTGAGGTAATTGCCACCAGCAACACAAGCCATACTGTCCAAATGATTGCCATGGTATGTGGCATTTGGGTTCTTTTAAACAGCCAGTAAATAGTCGCTACGATCATCCCAGAAAAAAGAGGCAGCAGGAGTAATGCAATGATTTTTTGAATTAATATCCCAGTGCTGCCTTCCGAAAACGCAATCTGTAATGCTTGAGTAATGACGGCATGGGCATAGAGCAGGGCATCTAAGAAAATGTTCAGTTCATTTTGAAAAAAAATTGCCGCGCCTGTTAGTAAAACGATTATAATTAATTGTTTAGCCATAAGACTTTCCTCTTTGTCGGTAAACGCTTTAGTTCCTCAACGTCATCAAACAGTTCGAGCTCTCCATGTTGATACACTGCATTCCAAGTTTGCGTTGCGCAGAAAACTTTATTGGCGTACCCATGAAGTGACCAAATAAAATCCAAATAAATTCCATAACTTCTTTTATCTAATCCATCTTTGTAACAGAGGGGGAGCGCAGTATTTCAGCGGTTTAAATACCACTTCAGCCGCCTGCGCTAAACGGCTTTAGCCATTCTCAAGCGGACGCCGCCGCGCCTTTGCCGGACTTTTTGACCTCGTACATAGCACTGTCAGCTGCTTGAATGAGCGTTTCAAGATCTTCACCATGCTCTGGATAACGAGAAATACCGATACTTGTGGTGACGCTGA
>NZ_CAKZPW010000127.1:0-7661 GCF_937139385.1 uncultured Maritalea sp.
CCAGAACGATGAACAACTGATAACCCCAGAACACGAACCAAGTTAGATTGTCTGAAATCAGTCGCGCCTGACAGGTACGCTGCACCACATAAAGGCTCGAAGTAATCAGCGCCGTTCCGCCAAAGGCAAACACCACAGCAGAGGTGTGCAGCGGGCGCACACGGCCAAAATTCAAATATGGCTCAATGTTGAGTTCTGGAAAAGCCAATTGCAAAGCTGCAATCACCCCAACCAAAAAGCCGACACATCCCCAAAAAGTCGTAAGGATCACCCCGTAACGAATCGGATCGTCTAAATAGCCCGATTTGTCGACGACACCGTCGCCAACAACGCCCACGCGACGCAGCATGATAATTGCCCCAATTGCCGTGGTGCCTGCCAGCACCCACGCATGGGTTTGATAGAGTTGATCCTGCCCTAAGGCGGCTGCAATTACAGCGCATAGCGCCGCCAGCCCCAACACAATGGTCCAGCCTAAGTTTTTCATTTTATTCCCCGCAATAATTCTCGCAATAGCCTCAACAAAGTACCGATGCACCCCTACTCAGCCAAGACGCAACTTAGTTTCACTTGAAACAGCCTACGTTGATCTAAGTCAAGGTTACCCTATGTCGCTTGTGGCCAAATGTCTCATGAGAAATATTAGTCGGTTGCAACAAAGGTGTGACCTTGCGTAACCTCCTGTTAACAAAAGAGCAATCTAGCGATGGCCCAAATTGAAGGTTCAAAAATGCTCGCGTATCTGCGCAAGAATCATCATGACAAACTGGCCCTATGTGACAGGTTGGAGGAGATCGCTGACGCGCTTCCTGATAATATTGATCGCCAGATCTGTTCGACAACCGCTCGGGCCATCGAGCCGATTCTTAAAAAAGCGCATCAATATGAAGAAGAAGAATTGTACCCGGCGCTGCAGCGTTTACTCAACGGTAAACCTGATCAAACACTAATGTTCGACCGACTAAAATCTGAACACTATGAGGATCGGTGCTTTGGCGAAGAAGTACGCGATGTTTTGATTTCTTATGGGGAAGGCAAGCCAACCCAAACGGCCGACGCCACCGGGTATATGTTGCGAGGCTTTTTTGAAAGCCTGCGTCGCCATGTGGCGCTTGAAGCCGAATTGGCCCGCCCCTTGCGCGACATAAAAATAGCGGCGTCAGACAATAAGTCCAACGCCGCTGATTAAATCACCAAAATCTCTTTTGACGTTTAGCCCGTTTTTGCCGCCGCACGCGAAGCGCGTTTGCGATCATGCGGATCAAGCATGATTTTACGGATACGAATGCTTTTTGGTGTCACTTCCACATACTCATCGTCAGCAATGTAAGACAAAGCTTGTTCCAAAGACATTTTCTTTGGTGTGGTCAACTTAACCGCTTCGTCTTTACCAGAAGCCCGCATGTTGGTGAGCTGTTTGCCCTTCAACACGTTCACTTCCAAATCGTTGCCACGTGAGTGTTCACCAACGATCATGCCTTCATAAACATCAACACCGGGTTCAATGATCATTGGACCACGGTCTTCAAGGTTGAACATCGCAAAAGCCACAGATTTGCCGGTGCCGTTTGAAATCAGAACACCTGTGCGACGACCCTGCATTTTGCCACGGTAAGGCGCATATTCATGGAACACACGGTTAAAGATTGCAGTTCCGCGAGTATCTGAAAGCAACTCAGGCTGATATCCGATCAAACCACGTGTTGGCACATGGAACACAAGGCGTGTACGCCCGCCACCAGATGGCTTCATTTCAATCAGGTCGCCTTTACGTTCTGCAAGCTTTTGCACAACAGGGCCCGAGAACTCTTCATCCACATCGATAATGACTTCTTCAATCGGCTCGTAACGTTGACCATCAATTTCCCGGTAAACCACTTTCGGGCGACCAAGGCACAACTCAAAACCTTCGCGACGCATGGTTTCAATCAAAACAGACAAAAGCAATTCGCCACGGCCAGCCACTTCATAGCTGTCGCCGTCGCCTTCTTCGCCGTCAGACACTTTAAGCGCCACATTGCCTTCAGCTTCTGCAAACAATCGATCGCGGATCACGCGAGACTGCACTTTGTCACCTTCTTGACCAGCCAATGGACCATCGTTCACGCGGAACGCCATGGACAAAGTTGGAGGATCAATAGGCTGGGCTTGCAAGGCTTCGGTTACACCTGGTGCTGCGATTGTGTCCGCAACCGTTGCGGTCACCAAACCAGAAATCGCAACAATGTCACCCGCATTGGCTTCTTCAACCGGCTCGCGCTCAAGACCTTTAAAGCTCAACACCTTTGAAATCCGGCCACGCTCAATAATCTTGCCATCGTTTGACAAGGCGTGAACCGCATCATTTGGCTTGATAGAACCTGAAAGCACACGACCGGTCAAAATCCGGCCCAAAAATGGGTTAGATTCAATGGTTGTGGCCAACATACGGAACGGGCCTTCTTCAACATGTGGCTCTTCCACATGGTCAAGCACCATGTCCAAAAGTGGAGCCATGCTTTCTTGTGGACCGGTTGGCTCTTCAGCCATCCAACCTTGTTTGGCAGAACCATAAAGCACTTTAAAGTCGAGCTGTTCTTCATTCGCGTCCAGCGACACAAACAAATCGAAAATCTCGTCGAGCACTTCTTCATGGCGCTCGTCAGACTTATCAATCTTATTGATCGCAACAATTGGCTTAAGACCAATTTTAAGCGCTTTACCCAAAACAAACTTGGTTTGTGGCATTGGGCCTTCAGCCGCATCAACCAAAATGATCGCGCCATCCACCATGTTGAGAATCCGCTCAACTTCACCGCCAAAGTCGGCGTGTCCTGGTGTGTCAACGATGTTGATGTGTGTGTCTTTCCAATTTACCGAAGTTACCTTCGCCAAAATGGTAATGCCACGCTCACGCTCAAGGTCGTTGCTATCCATGGCGCGTTCTTCAACGCGCTGGTTATCGCGGAATGAGCCCGATTGCTTCAACAGCACGTCAATTAGCGTCGTTTTGCCATGGTCAACGTGCGCGATGATGGCGATATTGCGCAATGCCATTATTCAGTTCCAATCTAATAGGGAAATCATCTCTTGGCCGTGCTTTAAGGCTGAACAGGCAAAAGGGCAAGTTTTAATTGCTAAAACGGCCCCAAATCCTTGGCTTTTGCTTAATTTTGGGGCTTGCAAAGTGCAAACCGGCCGCTAAGCTGCAACACATTTCCTGCCTTTTGAGTTCAAAACCATGTTGCGCGATTTTTCTCCTCAAGCCCTTATAATGGGGCTAATTACGGGATTTGTGGGCTTTTCAAGCTCTTTTGCCATCGTCTTGCAAGGTTTGTTTGCCGTGGGCGCAAGTCCCGAACAAGCAGCCAGCGGCCTCACCGCCATGTGCATCGCCATGGGGGTCTGCGCGATTATTTTAAGCGCACAACGTAAAATGCCAATTTCGGTGGCATGGTCAACTCCGGGCGCGGCGCTAATGGTCACGTCCGGGCAGCTTTCAGGCGGTTTTGCCGCCGCCGTTGGCGCATTTCTTGTGTGTGCGACGCTGATCATCATTTCTGGGGTTTGGCGCCCCTTTGGACGTGCCGTTGAAAAGCTTCCTGTATCTTTGGCAAATGCCATGCTCGCAGGCATTTTGATGCCCTTATGTTTTGCCCCCATTAAAGCGATTGGCTTTGATCCAATCCTTGGACTGCCCATCGCTTTGGCTTGGCTCATCACTGGTTTTTTTAACAAGTTGATGGCCGTGCCTGCTGCCCTTTTGGCCTTCATTCTTGTCATCATATTTGGCGTTGATTTGCCCGCAGATACCATGAGCCAACTCGCAAACTCCTTATTGCCTCAGATGGTGTTTACCGCCCCGGTCTTTGATCTCGCCGCGATCATTTCCCTTGGCTTGCCTTTGTTTTTGGTCACCATGGCCTCACAAAACATCCCCGGCATGGCAGTGCTTAAAGCCAACCACTATCAAACGCCCGCTGGTCCCTTGTTTACCCTAACGGGTGTGTTTTCCGCCCTCGCCGCCCCATTTGGCAGCCACGCGGTCAACCTTGCCGCCATCACAGCCGCCATGTGCGCCAGCCCAGATGCCCACCCGGACAAAGACAAACGCTATTGGGCCGCCATTGTAACGGGCGTAGTCTATGTCATCATCGGCCTATTTGCCGGTCTTGCCATCACCTTTATCTCCCTCGCTCCCGCCATATTGGTGGAAGCTGTGGCGGGCCTTGCCCTGGTGGGTGCATTTGCCGCCGCCGCATTTGGTGCACTCAACAATGAAAAAGACCGCCATGCTGCCGCGGTCACCTTTTTGATCACCGGATCAGGCGTTAGCTTTTTTGGTATATCAGGGGCGTTTTGGGGATTGCTTGCGGGCATTGCGATTTTGGGCGCATCAAAATTCATCACCCAAAAATAAAAGGGCCCCGAAGCGATGCTTCGGGGCAAGTTCCCCTTAAAGCCATCACAAAGCAAAAAGGGAGTTCACAATGCATCAAAGATGCGGGCGCGATATTGCACAGCTGCCCCACCCCTGACAAGAGAACCAAATAGATACCAATCCCTTGATTTTCAGGGGTTCTAACTGTTTTTGCGTAGACCAAAGTCAGACCTGAGTGGTCAATATTAGGCGCGTTTAAAACGCAAAGTTTCGCCGTTCGCTGCGATCAGCTCCACAGACAAAGCCTGCGCCCCGCCGCGCGCCAACATACACGGCCAATTTAGGTCAAGACCGTCCAATGCCTTACCAGCCATGGACTTCAATTCAATATGCTGGGGCGCAACACCATCAAGCGGGTGCCGCCCACCTTGCCATTCAATCAAATAGGGCAGCGCGCCATCATCCAACAAAGCGCCATCTTTGGTGATCCCAAATCGCCAGTTCAACACGCCCCGCGTCACATCAATAACGTCAAGCAGATCAAATGGCGGTTTTTGAACCAGGCCATCAATATTCTGTGTACTGGCAATAAACCCGAGCAATTGAATATCTTCGCTCAAGAATGGCTTTTCCAACCCAAACCAACGCGCCCGTTTTGGTTCAGCCTTTGGGTTAGCAGCGATCAGCTCTAAATAAACAGGATAGTCTGCTGTTTCAATGCGCCACAGCTTGTTGTGAGTGCCAAACAGTTCATGTTCACCACCCCCAAACGGCAAAACGCCCAGCTGTTGGCTGAGCGTTTCACAAGATTTTTCAAGATCATTCGCCCCAAGGGCAATGTGATCCAGCTTTAACATCTTAACTATATAGCTTTTTGCGGGCGGCAAAGGTCTTCAACCGCAAAGCATTGAGCTTAATAAAGCCCTGAGCATCATGATGATCATAAGTGCCCGAACCTTCTTCAAAGGTCACCAAATCTTCTGAATACAAAGAATATGGCGAAGAGCGCGCAATCACATTGGCGCTGCCTTTATAAAGCTTCAAGGTCACCTCACCAGCCACCATTTCTTGGCTATTATCGATCAACGCTTGTAGCATTTCACGCTCTGGAGAGTACCAAAAACCATTATAGATCAGTTCCGCATAGCGCGGCATAATTTCGTCTTTAAGATGCGCAGCGCCCCGATCCAACGTGATCGATTCAATGCCACGGTGCGCCGCAAGCAAAATGGTGCCGCCCGGTGTTTCATAAACACCACGGGACTTCATGCCCACATAACGGTTTTCCACCAGGTCCAAACGACCAATGCCATGCTTGCCACCAAGTTCGTTCAATTTGGTCAAAACGGTCGCAGGGCTTAGCTTTTCACCATTGATCGAAACCGCATCGCCTTTTTCAAAGCCAACAGTAATGATTTCCGGCTTATCTGGCGCATCTTCTGGGTTCACGGTGCGCTGATAAACATATTCAGGTGCAATATCTGCTGGGTCTTCAAGCACCTTACCTTCAGAAGAGGTGTGCAACAGGTTCGCATCCACTGAAAACGGCGCTTCGCCACGCTTGTCTTTTGGCACCGGAATTTGGTTCTGTTCCGCAAACTCAAGCAATTTGGTGCGAGACTGCAAGTCCCACTCACGCCAAGGTGCAATCACCTTAATGCTCGGATCAAGCGCATAGGCACTCAGTTCAAACCGCACTTGGTCATTGCCCTTGCCCGTTGCGCCATGCGAAATCGCATCTGCGCCAACTTCATGGGCAATCTCAACCAAACGCTTCGAAATCAAAGGCCGCGCAATTGACGTGCCCAACAAATATACACCTTCATAAAGCGCATTGGCCCGGAACATGGGGAACACAAAGTCGCGCACAAATTCTTCGCGCACATCTTCAATATAGATTTCCTTGATGCCCATCAGTTCCGCTTTTTTGCGGGCGGGTTCCAACTCTTCACCCTGACCAAGGTCAGCGGTAAAGGTCACCACTTCGCAATCATAGGCCACTTTGAGCCACTTTAAGATGATCGAGGTATCAAGGCCGCCAGAATAGGCGAGCACAACTTTATTGATGTCTTTGCTCATGAAAAACGCTGTTCTTTGTTCAAGTTCCAAGGATTTTTGCCACCATATGGCAAACCACCGGATCGGTGCAATGTCATTTTGCTAGACAAACGTCCAATTGCTGGCTCATATGGCCCAAACAGGGGCTTTGAGGCCCGCAAGGACGAAACAATGCAAGATCTACTGCACAACTTTATACCCGAATGGCCCATGTTGGTCGCCTTTAGTGTGGCCGGGATCATTTTGGCCATCACCCCAGGCCCGGATATGGCGCTGTTTTTGTCCCGTGCCCTCAACCATGGCCGCGCCCATGGTCTTGCCGCTTTAGCGGGCGCTTGTTCGGGCATTTTGGTGCATACATTACTTGTCGCACTTGGCATTTCCGTGCTGATTGCCGCCGCGCCAGTTGCATTCCTTGCGCTAAAAATTGTTGGTGCGCTCTATTTGCTTTGGCTGGCTTTTTCCGCGCTACGTTCGGGCGGTGATTTCGCCATGACCAGCAAATCAAACACTAAAACGCCTTCGCTATTCAAAAGCTATCTCACCGGCATTGGCATCAATTTGCTGAACCCAAAAATCGTGCTGTTTTTCATCACGTTTTTGCCCCAGTTTGTTTCCGCCACCGATCCATATGCCGCCTATAAGCTTTGCACCTTGGGCGTATTCTTCGTCATCATCAGCTTACCCATCACGGCTGCGATGATATTTGCCGCCGATTGGCTTTCCGTCACCCTGACCAAATCCAAATGGATTGGCCGTATGCTCAACTATGGATTTGCCGCCGTATTTGCCAGCTTTGCCGCTATCATTCTGACCGCTCAAGCGAGACATTAGACTTTCATGAACTACCGACACGCCTTCCACGCTGGCAATTTCGCTGACGTCATCAAACACATTATCCTCACCCGTATCATTTGCTACATGCAAAAGAAGGATAAGGGTTTTCGGGTGCTCGACACCCACGCAGGCATCGGCCTTTATGACTTAACGAGCGATGAAGCCCAACGCTCACCCGAGTGGAAAAATGGCATTCAAGCGCTCATGAACGCCAAACGCTCAAAAGCGCTCGACGAATTGATCAAACCCTATTTAGACATGGTTGAAAGCTTGAACACATCGGGCACGCTTAAGCTTTATCCCGGTTCCCCATTGCTCGCGCGTAAATTGTTGCGCGAACAAGACCGATTGACTGCCACAGAATTGCACCCAAGAGACGCGATCAAACTTAAATCCCATTTTGAAG
>NZ_CAKZPW010000128.1:0-4352 GCF_937139385.1 uncultured Maritalea sp.
TCCTAATGGCAGAGTTAGCGCTGATGATCTCTATCAATTTTGTATAGATTATGAGATGAAAATTAAAGCTGTAGGCGGTTTAGATTTTCAACTTTTAGGTATTGGTAGAACGGGACATATTGGGTTTAATGAACCGCTTTCTAGCCTATCATCTCGCACGCGTGTGAAAACCCTAACAAAGTCGACGATCGAAGCGAACTCGAGGTTTTTTGGACCGGACGAACGTCAGCCGACTGATTCAATGACCATGGGTATTGGCACCATTCTGGATGCGAAGCAGGTGGTTCTGTTGGCCACTGGTGCCCATAAAGCTGAAGCTGTCAGAGGATGCGTTGAGGGGGCGGTTACCGCTTCTTGTCCGGCTTCAGCATTGCAATTACACCAACACGCCATTGTTGTGGTTGATGAGGCCGCGGCTGAACTGTTGAGCATGAAAGACTATGCGATTTGGGCCGAAACACGCCATATTGCCATGGAACAAATGTAGCCGCATCAAACCCAGCGTTAAGCAATTGGAAACCCCGTTCTTAGATGAGGACGGGGTTTTTCCATTCTAATTTACTTCAAATTATGTGTTTTGGGGCTCTTATTCGTCGACTATTTAATCCCAAATTGTGCAGCGCACGTCGCTCGCATTTAGAGGCGAACTGTGCTGCGATGGCTGACTTGACGACAAAAATGATCAACAAAAATAACGCCTCAACTGCTGAAAACACTACGCTTGAAGTGGTGGCTGTCGACCCGCGCGTTTGGGATCAAACCGCGCATCAATTTGATGATATTTGCCAAGAGCAAATGAATGTTTTTGCTGCCGAACGCTGGCCACAGATGAATGTGGACTGCCTGCATTTCTTACGCGACGGCGAATTGGTGGCAGGTTGTTTGATCATGCATCGTGCTGCGCCTTTGGGATTGGGCGGATTGGCGGTGTGTAAATGGGGGCCCGTTGTTCTGGATACTACAGCAGTGGATGCGGAAGCTATCCATGGTCTTGCTATAGACGCGTTGGTGCAAAAATATGCAATTGAAGGGCGTTTGATGCTTTCGATATTGCCACGGCCCAGGCCATCGGAAGTCAATTTTGCCACTGAACAACTGTTGGCCCGCCGCTTTAAGCCCGGTCTTGGGCTGCCATTTCCCAATCGTTATTTCGTGAATGTTCATGTTGATGACGAAGCGATGCGCGCAAGTTTTGGCCAAAAGTGGCGTGCGCATTTGAAAAAAAGCGAGAAAAACGGACTTGAGTTCGAGCATTGTGATGTTTCGCAAATGCCTGTGTTTTACGACCTCTATCGGTCTATGACAGACCGAAAACAATTTCCGGATTATTCTGCATTTGATTCTTTGCATCATTTGATGGAAAATATTGACGACAGTGCGCGGCCTGAATTGTTTTTGGTGCGTCATGATGGCGAGCCAGTTGCTGGCGCAGTGATTTTTGCTACGGGCGATACCGCAGTTTATTTATATGGTGCAACCAATGATGAGGCCTTGCCACTTCGCGCTGGCTATTTGATGCATTGGGAAATCATGCGCTGGCTTGCGCGCCAAGACCGCATCAAATGGTACGACTTAGGTGGGACCGATGGTTTTTTGGGGCTGCACCAATTCAAAAACGGAATGGTTGGAAAAGCCGGAATTGTGTCTGAAGTGCCAAGAGTTATGAATTACGCGCACTGGATGTTGCCACGGCTTTTAGGCGAAACACTGTTTTTTGCCCGCGATACAAAGGCCCAAGTTATGCGTTGGATCAAATCCCGAAAAACTATAGGCCCGAACGACTAATTCGATTTCTTAAAAGCGCTAACTCTTTGGGCCAAAAGCGTCCTTAAAACGTTGCGTTAGTCGACCCAATCGACCTTTTACAGCAAATGGGCGATATCCCGGGATTGTCTTTTTTGTCTCAATTTCAAAAACCAGATAGTCCTCGCCAAAGATATGCTTTTTGAGCTCAGCAACTTCAGTCCATCCAAATCGCTTTAGGATAATTCGTGCGGTGCGGTTGTCTGTGCGGGTTAGGGTCGATAATTTGTGCCAATTGCCGTTGTCAAAATACTCTTTGAAATAGGTGTTGCCGACGATGGCCAATTTCGATTTGCGAAAAGCGGGCAATATGTAGGACCAATAGAGAAATACCACACCGTTGTCTGGGCCTGAAATCATGAATCCGGCCCGTTCCCCGTTCTTTTTAAGGATCAGAAGGTGGTGGGGGTCATATTCAAAAAGAGCGCGGATCAAATTGGCATTGATGCGTTGTTTTTCAAAAGCTTTGAATTCGTCATTGTAGAATTCTAGCTCGTCAATGGCTTGATGAACGTGGGTGAGGACCCAATCCAAGTCGGCTAGTTCCGCTGGGCCGGCGGTGTCATTTGACTGTTGGTTTGTGGTGTTCATGCGCATTTGGTCTCTATCTTGTGGGTTGTGTGGAAAATAACCTGATCGCCTTTAAGTTTGGTTTCGATGAGCAAACTGTCTCAAAATAGTTGCTTTTGAGCATAACAAGTCCAAAAAGATGCCAACAGATATTGACCAAGTGCTACCAACCCTTTAGCCATTTGTGCACGGTGTTGTGGGGACAACGTGCGGCGCAAATGTTTTGTGTCGCCAACCGTAAGTCCGGCAGTAATGCCCTAGTTAGTAGACTTTAAAACGAGGAGGAGTCGCTCGATGAGTGATGATATCTATCAGCCATCTAAAGAGATCGTCTCACACGCCCTAATCAACGCAGACCAATATAAAGACATGTATGCGAAATCTGTCGCAGATCCTGAGGGATTTTGGGGCGAAGCCGCAAAGCGTCTTGATTGGATCAAAGAGCCGACGAAGATCAAGAATACAAGTTTTGAGCATTCTAGTGTTTCAATCAAATGGTTTGAAGATGGCGAGCTGAATGTCTCAGTCAACTGTATAGACCGCCATCTACCTGAACGCGCTGATCAAACGGCGCTTATTTGGGAAGGTGATGAGCCGGGCACAGACATGCACATTACATATGCGCAATTGCACCGTCGGGTAAGCCGATTTGGCAATGTTTTGCGCAATCTTGGGGTGCAAAAAGGTGATCGGGTAACCATTTACCTGCCCATGATCCCTGAGGCTGCTTATGCCATGCTGGCTTGTGCGCGCATTGGCGCGGCACACTCGATTGTTTTTGCGGGCTTTTCACCAGAAGCCCTTGCCGGGCGGATTAATGATTGCAAGTCAACTGTGGTCATCACCGCAGATGAGGGGCGTCGCGGTGGTAAAACCGTGCCATTGAAGGCCAATGTGGACGAAGCGGCGAAGCACGCGCTGGGCATTGAGAAAATTCTTGTTGTTGAGAATACGGGCAATGAAGTTGCCATGAAGGGCGGGCGCGACGTTTGGTGGCACGAGGCTGCAACAGGCGTTGATGAGTTCTGTAAACCCGAGCGCATGAATGCTGAAGATCCCTTGTTCATTCTTTATACGTCGGGTTCAACCGGCACGCCAAAGGGCGTATTGCACACAACCGGTGGCTATCTTGTTTATGCGGCGATGACCCATGAATATGTGTTCGACTATCATGATGGCGACATTTATTGGTGCACAGCGGATGTGGGGTGGGTAACGGGCCACAGCTACATTATTTATGGACCACTTGCGAATGGCGCGACATCTTTGATGTTTGAAGGTGTGCCAAATTATCCGGATGCTTCGCGGTTTTGGCAAGTTTGCGAAAAGCATAAGGTCAATCAATTCTATACCGCACCAACTGCCATCCGGGCCTTGATGGGCGCGGGAAATGAATATGCTTCAAAATGTGATCTTTCCTCTTTGCGCATTCTTGGCACCGTGGGTGAGCCAATTAATCCTGAAGCTTGGAATTGGTACAATGATGTAATCGGCAAAGGCAAATGCCCGATTGTTGATACATGGTGGCAAACAGAAACCGGCGGCCATTTGCTGACGCCTTTGCCTGGGGCGACACCGACCAAACCGGGTTCTGCCACCACACCATTTTTCGGCGTTCAGCCCGTTATTCTTGACCCAACAACTGGTGAAGAGATCACGAACGTTGAGGCTGAGGGCGTTTTGTGCATCAAGGACAGTTGGCCGGGTCAAATGCGTTCCGTCTATGGCGACCATGAGCGTTTCATCAAGACCTATTTCTCTGACTATAAGGGCTATTACTTTAGTGGTGATGGCTGTCGTCGAGATAAAGACGGCTATTATTGGATCACGGGCCGCGTTGATGATGTGTTGAACGTTTCTGGCCATCGCATGGGCACTGCAGAAATTGAAAGCGCGCTTGTGGCCCATCCAAAGGTCTCAGAATCTGCCGTTGTGGGCTATCCTCACGATGTAAAAGGGCAGGGCATTTATTGCTATGT
>NZ_CAKZPW010000129.1:0-4973 GCF_937139385.1 uncultured Maritalea sp.
CAGCAACAAACACTGACGCGGGCCGATCATATAAATCAATTGGCGTGCCGAATTGTTCCACATAACCACCATTAAGCACCATCAAACGGTCACCCAATGTCATAGCTTCCACTTGGTCATGCGTCACATAAATTGAGGTAACGCCCAGTCGGCGCTGTAGCTTTCGTATTTCCAAGCGCATTTGCACGCGCAGTTTAGCATCAAGGTTCGACAATGGCTCATCAAACAGAAACACCTGTGGGTCCCGCACAATCGCCCGTCCCATCGCCACGCGCTGGCGCTGCCCGCCCGATAGCTGACGCGGTTTTCGATCAAGGTAGTCCTTGATTTCTAAAATGTCGGCTGCTTCATCAACCCGTTTGTTGATTTCGTCCTTGGAGAGTTTGCGGATTTTGAGACCATAGGCCATGTTTTCGCGCACACTCATATGCGGATAAAGCGCGTAGTTTTGAAATACCATGGCGATATCACGGTCGGCCGGCTCAAGGTCGTTGACCAATTTGTCACCGATGTAAATCTCGCCACCTGAAACGGTTTCCAACCCCGCAACCATGCGTAACAACGTGGATTTTCCGCACCCAGATGGGCCGACAATCACAATAAACTCGCCATCCTCAAACTGACCCGCAACTTTGTGCAACACTTCGACTTTGCCGTAGTTTTTCACAAGGTCTTTTAAAACAATTGATGCCATAGTTTCTTCCTACTTGTCCGTCTCGGTGAGACCCTTGACGAAGAGCTTTTGCATTGCGACCACCACAAAGACCGGCGGCAGCATCGCCAAAAGTGCAGTCATCATAATAATGTTCCATTGCGGCGATTGTTCTGCCGCTTCAAGCATTTGCTTGATGCTCATCACAATCGTGGTCATATCTGTGTCCGTTGTGATCAAAAGCGGCCACAAATATTGGTTCCAGCCGTAAATGAACAGAATAACGAACAGCGCAGCGATATTGGTGCGGCTCAAGGGCAGCAATATATCCCAAAAAAACTGCATGGGCTTTGCACCGTCTATACGTGCGCTCTCAAGCATTTCATCCGGGATGGTCAAAAACACCTGCCGAAACATAAAGGTTGCCGTCGCAGATGCGATCAGCGGCACGGACAAACCCCAATAGCTGTTCAGCAACCCTAGGTCAGCCACCACCTCAAATGTTGGTAAAATGCGAACCTCAACAGGCAACATCAGTGTGATGAAAATCATCCAGAAAAAGCCCATGCGGAACGGAAACTTGAAATATACAATCGCAAATGCCGAAAGCAGCGAGATCGAGATTTTACCAAAAGCGATCATCAATGCCATGGACAAGCTATTAAGAAGCATACGCCACACGGGAGCGGATTGAGATCCTGACAGACCTGACCCAAAAAAGGTTTGCTTGAAGTTTTCGACGAAAAACCCACCCGGCAACAAAGGCAACGGCGCTTGCAGCATGCGCGTTTCTTCGTGCGTAGACGCCACAAAGGTTATCCAGATCGGTAGTGCAACAATGGCAACTCCCAAGATCAAAACAAGATGGGTAACAATGTTCAATATTGGACGGTTCTCAACCATTAATACTCAACCTTGTTTTCGATGTAGCGGAATTGAATGAAGGTCATCACGATGACTAGGAACATTAGAATGACCGATTGAGCAGCAGACCCGCCAAGATCGAGCCCCACAAATCCGTCGTTGAAAACCTTATAGACCAAAATTGTGGTTGAATTTGCCGGACCGCCCTGCGTTACCGCGTGGATAATCCCAAATGTATCAAAGAAGGCATACACCGCGTTGATGACCAGCAAAAAGAACGTCGTGGGCGAGACCAGAGGGAAGATCAGCGTCCAGAACCTCCTGAGCGGTCGTGCGCCATCGATTGCACCCGCTTCAATTATAGAGCGCGGTATGGCCTGCATCGCAGCTAAATAGAATAGAAAATTATATGCAACCTGCTTCCATGCCGCGGCCATTATGACCAACAACATTGCTTGGTTTCCATTCAAATAGTGGTTCCAGTCATACCCCAGAAAGCCCAAAAAATAGGGAAAAATGCCAAGAGTAGGATTAAACATAAACACCCAGAGCGCACCCGCTAAAACCGGGGCAACTGCATAGGGCCAAATCAACAATGTGCGGTATGTTGTTGCGCCGCGCACAACACGATCTGCAAAGCCCGCCAGAATGAGCGCAAATGACATGGACATAAAAGCAACGGCAGCCGAAAAGAAAAGCGTTCGCAAAAAACTATCCAAATATAGTTCATCGCCGAACAAATATTCAAAGTTTTCAAACCACACAAACTCGGTCGAAAGGCCAAAGGCGTCTTCAATCAAAAATGATTGATAAACGGCTTGACTGGCCGGCCAAATGAAAAACACCAGAGTGATGACAATCTGTGGGGCGACCAGCAGGTAGGGCAATATCGACGATTGAAAATGAACGCGCTTGAGCATTATTGCCTCTCAATGAGAAAGCGTTTCAGATAGGCCCGGCGACCAATTGTCGCCGGACCCAGTTTAATTGGACTATTAAGTTACTTCACCGAACGCTCGAAGCGTCGAAGCAATTCGTTGCCGCGTTTTACAGCGGTGTCCATTGCTTCCTTCGCAGTTTTTTCGCCGCCCCAAAGCGCTTCCATTTCTTCATTGATCACATCGCGCACTTGCACGAAGTTACCAAAGCGAATGCCACGTGAATTGGGTGTTGGCTCATTCAGGCTAAGCTGTTTAATTGCAGTGTCGGTACCAGGGTTGGCTTCATAGAACCCCTGGCTCTTGCTCAACTCAGCGGCCGCTTTCGTGATCGGCACATAACCCGTTTCTTGGTGCCACCAAGCTTGCACGTCAGCAGAAGACATATAGGTTAGAAACTTCGCTAGCCCTTTATATTCTTCGTCTTCGTGACCAGCCAGCGCCCACAATGTTGCACCACCAATGATAGAGTTTTGCGGCGCATCAGCAACATCCGTGTCCAAAGGCAACATGGTTTGGCCAAAGTTGAATGTCGCTTGGCTCTTAATTGAACCATAATAGGCAGATGAATTCATCCACATGCCACATTCACCATTGGTGAACAAAGGCAAACTATCTCCGCGACGCCCCCCATAAACAAATTGCTTGTCAGCGCCCATGGACGCGATATCCGCCAAACGGTTGATCACCTGATCATTGTTGAAGGTAAACTCCGTGTCGAACCCGGCAAAACCGTTTTCCTTGGTACCCATTGGTAGGTTGTGCCAAGAGGAGAAGTTCTCAACCATCACCCAAGACTGCCAACCAAAAGAAAGGCCGCATGCCATTCCATTGTCAACGAGTGCCTTGGCCGCCGTTTTCACATCATCCCAAGTTTTTGGTGGCTCAACCCCAGCCGCTTCTAGCGCGTCTGCGTTGTACCACATAACTGGCGTCGAGCTGTTAAACGGCATCGACAACAGTTCGCCTTCTGGCGTTTGGTAGTAAGAAATAACCGCTGGTAGATAATCAGACTTGTCAAAAGGCTCGCCCGCATCAGCCATGAGCTGTTCAACAGGATAAATTGCGCCTTTTGCAGCCATCATTGTTGCCGTACCAACTTCAAACACCTGCACCAGGTGCGGCTGCTGACCTGCACGGAAAGCAGCAATCGCTGCAGTCATGGTCTCTGTGTAATTGCCTTTATATACAGGGACAACTTTGTACTCAGTTTGAGTAGCGTTGAAGTCCGTCGCGATTTTGTCAACGCGCTCACCATTGGTACCGCCCATTGCGTGCCACCACTGAATTTCAGTTTGTGCAGACGCTGAGTTAGCTCCGAGTGTAAGTGCAGTTGTCGCCAAAAGAAGAGTTCTTAATGCCATTCTATCCTCCCAGATAGCAAATTAAGGCCATAGCATTATCCAACAAAAAGAATAACGCAAGCAGATTTTTTTTGCCAATTTCATAACATAATGTTATATTCAAGGGCAAATCATAAGGGTGAAATTGGAGTAAGTCATTGAAATTCAAACTAAGACAGCTCGAAGCGTTCCAAGCCACAGCCAAAACGGGTTCCGTGACCAGAGCTGCAAAATCTTTAGGCGTTTCACAACCTGCAGTGAGCAGATTGCTGGCAGATTTTTCAACAGCCATCGGCTTTGAACTGTTCGAAAGAAAAAGTGGCATCCTTACCCCCACCAGTGAAGCACGTTATATGCTGACCGAGGTTTCCCGTGTTTTTGAAAGCCTTGATCATCTTGAAGACCTAAGACGCGATCTGAAAGAACGCACAGCAGGTCATTTGCGCATCGCGTGCCTGCCGGGTTTTGCCACCAGTCACCTTCCAAGGGTTCTCACTGAGTTTTTGGATAACCGACCAGGGGTCACTTTGACCCTGGAACCCGATCGCCCAGAGCGAATCCTTGAGTGGATTATTGGTCAGCAATATGACTGTGGTATTACAGACGGATTTTCTGGCCACCCTGCCACGGAGCGCACAGACATTTCGATCAAAACCGTCTGCATCTTGCCAAAAGGTCACCCGTTGGGCGCCAAAGACACGATTTCTCCGAAGGATCTAGAAAATGAAAAAATGGTCCACACCCGCCGGGACAGTCCCTTCAACGTGGCTTTAACACAAAGTTTTACGCAAGATGGCGCACGGATGAACTCCTGGATTGAAGTCCGTCAGTTCACGGCAGCCTGCACAATTGTTGGTGAAGGCCACGGCGCCTCAATTGTAAGTGCACTTGACGCAGCTCAATATGCAGATCGCGGTATTATAATCCGTCCGTTCAGCCCCAATCTAGAACATAAATTATCCATATTGCGACCATTGGCTGGCAATCGATCACTTTTGGTTCTCGATTTTATTGAAGCATTTCAGAACAGCTTGAAACCATTTATTGCAGAAGCAAACTAGCATCCCACACCGACCAGAATACCCAATCTCATTGCTTTGAAAAAAACACTTGGAAAACCGCACAGAGACTGTTTAAAATAATAAACACTATCCCTAAACGTAAGCAAAGAGACCG
>NZ_CAKZPW010000130.1:0-38828 GCF_937139385.1 uncultured Maritalea sp.
TTGGCGATGATGTGTGACGTTGTTTACGCTGGCGATCGGGCGAAATTTGGGCAACCGGAAATCAAGCTTGGCGTGATCCCGGGCATGGGTGGATCGCAACGTTTGACCAAACTAGTGGGCAAATCCAAGGCTATGGACATGGTTCTAACAGGCCGGATGATGGACGCTGAAGAGGCCGAACGCTCTGGCTTAGCTGCTCGGGTATTCCCAGCGGACGAATTGGTGGAACAAGTTCTAAATATTGCAGCAGAAATCGCTGGGTTTGGCAAGTTGGCCACTCAAACTGCAAAAGAAGCGGTAAACCAAGCCGAAGAGATGGGCATTAGCCAAGGCGTATTGTTTGAGCGCCGCACCTTCCACGCGTTGTTTGCAACCGCAGATCAAAAAGAGGGCATGGCGGCTTTTGCCGACAAGCGTGCCCCGGACTTTAAAGGCGAATAGGACTTTTATTCATGCAAATTAATTCTGATTTGACAGCAGTCATTACCGGCGGCGCTTCAGGTTTGGGCGAAGGCGTTGCGCGGCATTTGGCTGCAAAGGGCGTAAAAGTTGGCCTGTTTGACCTGAACGAAGAGCGCGGCGAATCCATCGCCAACGAACTTGGCGGCACATTCGCTAAGGTTGATGTGTCTGATGCGGCAAGTGTTGCAGCAGGCTTTGAAAAAGTGCGTGCTGCCAACGGGCAAGAACGTGTTGTGGTGAACTGTGCGGGCATTGCGCCGGGGGCAAAAACCATTGACCGTGAGGGCAATCCTCACGACCCGGGCCTGTTTGCCAAAACCATTGGTGTAAACTTGATCGGCACATTCCACTGCGCATCCATGGGTGCTGCGGGCATGGCCAAACTTGAAACAGTGGGCGGTGACCTTGAGCGTGGCGTTATCATCAATACTGCATCTGTTGCTGCCTATGAAGGTCAAGTGGGGCAAATTGCATATTCGGCATCAAAAGGCGGTGTCGTTGGTATGATGTTGCCGATGGCACGTGACTTGAGCCGCGACGGAATTCGGGTGGTGACCATTGCGCCGGGCATTTTCATGACCCCAATGATGGCTGGCTTTAGCGAAGAAGTACAAGAATCGCTGGCCGCGAACACACCTTTCCCCAAACGCCTTGGCACACCAGCTGATTATGCATCGCTTGCCGAAGAGATCATTCGCAACTCAATGATCAATGGCGAAACAATCCGCATTGACGGCGCTGTGCGCTTGCAACCGCGATAGGAGAGACAAATGAGCAATGACCCAATTGTAATTGTTGGCGCAGCCCGCACCCCAATGGGTGGTTTTCAGGGTGAACTTGGCGCAGTTGCGGCCCCAGCCCTTGGTGCAACAGCCATCAAGGCAGCGCTTGCTGGTGCTGGCATTGACGGCGCGGATGTTTCTGAAGTTTTGATGGGCAATGTATTGTCCGCTGGCGTGGGCCAAGCCCCTGCCCGTCAAGCAACGCTTGGCGCGGGCTTGCCGCTCGGTACACCATCAACCACTATTGCCAAAGTGTGCGGGTCTGGCATGAAGTCTGTCATGATGGCACATGATCAGCTTAAAGCAGGCAATGGCGATGTGTTGGTTGCTGGTGGCATGGAGAGCATGACCAATGCGCCCTACATTTTGCCAAAAATGCGCGGTGGCGCCCGCATGGGCCATGCCGAAGTTATTGACCATATGTTCTTTGATGGGCTGCAAAATGCCTATGATGGTCATGAACTAATGGGCAACTTCGCTGAGAACTGCGCAGGCAAATATGAGTTTAGCCGCGAAGCTCAGGACGAGTTCGCGATCGGCTCTTTGACCAAAGCGCTTGCAGCGCAAAAGTCCGGTGCATTTGAAGCTGAAATCGCGCCCGTGACCATTTCGTCACGCAAGGGTGAAGTGGTTGTTTCTGAAGATGAGCAACCCAAAAATGCGCGTCCCGAGAAAATCCCAACATTGCGCCCAGCCTTTGCAAAAGACGGCACAGTAACAGCAGCAAATGCGTCATCGATCTCTGATGGTGCGGCGGCATTGGTGTTGATGCGCGAAAGTGACGCAAAGGCAAAAGGCCTAACAATCCGCGCGCGGATTGTTAGTCACCAAAGCCATGCGCATGAGCCAGGTTGGTTCACCACGGCGCCAGTGCCTGCCATGCAAAAACTGGTTGATAAAATCGGCTGGAGCGTTGCAGATGTTGACCTTTGGGAGATCAATGAGGCCTTTGCCGTTGTGACAATGGCTGCGCAAAAAGACCTGAACATTGACCCCAACAAAATCAACATTCACGGCGGCGCTTGTGCCCTTGGGCACCCAATTGGTGCGTCTGGCGCACGAATTCTGGTGACCTTATTGCATGCGCTTGAGCACACCTCTAAAACTCGTGGTGTTGCCTCGCTTTGTATTGGTGGCGGTGAAGCCACAGCTGTTGCGATTGAGATCGTTTAAACTTCCCTTTCAGGAGTTGGTAGAAAATGAAAATCCTCGTTCCCGTAAAACGGGTAGTTGATTACAATGTTAAAATCCGGGTGAAAGCCGATGGTTCTGGCGTTGACTTAAACAATGTCAAAATGAGCATGAACCCGTTCGATGAAATCGCGGTTGAAGAAGCACTTAAGCTCAAAGAAGCGGGCAAGGCTGAAGAAGTGATCGTGGTTTCGATCGGCCCAGACAAAGCGCAAGAAACTTTGCGCACTGGTTTGGCCATGGGTGCGGATCGTGCAATCCTTGTGCAAGCTGAAGGTACTATTGAACCGCTCGATGTGGCGAAAATTCTTAAAGGTGTCGTTGAAGCTGAAGGCCCTGATCTTGTGATTTTGGGCAAACAAGCGATTGACGATGATGCCAATCAAACTGGCCAAATGCTCGCCGCATTGCTTGGCTGGGGACAAGGCACTTTCGCCTTTAAAGTTGAAACGGCAGATGGCACTGTTGATGTGACCCGTGAAGTTGATGGCGGTTTGCAGACTGTTAAACTCAACCTACCAGCGATCATCACCACCGATTTGCGTTTGAACCAACCGCGCTATGCCTCTTTGCCCAACATTATGAAAGCCAAGAAAAAGCCGTTGGATGTGAAAACACCGGGTGACTTTGGCGTTGAAGTGAAGAACCGTTTGACGGTTTTGGAAACAACCGAACCTGCGGCGCGCAAAGCAGGTGTCAAAGTGGCTTCCGTGGCGGAACTGGTCGACAAACTGAAAAACGAAGCGGGAGCGATCTAATGGCTACACTTCTACTTGCAGAACATGACAATGATAAATTGAACGACGCCACATTGCGCGCGGCAAACGCTGCAGCACAATTGGGCGCAGAAGTGCATGTGCTCGTGGCCGGTCAAGGCTGCGCGGCGGTTGGTGAAACGGCGGCAAAAATCGCAGGCATTGCCAAAGTGATCGTTGCTGACGACGCTGCTTTTGCCAACCAATTGGCCGAGCCTGTGGCGGACTTGATCGTTTCAATGGCTGATGGATATGATGCCTTCGTGGCTCCTGCCACATCAAACGGCAAGAACACTATGCCACGGGTTGCAGCGTTGCTTGACGTCATGCAGCTTTCTGATGTGACCGAAGTGATTTCAGCCGACACGTTCGTTCGCCCAATTTATGCAGGTAATGCGTTCCAAAAAGTGCAAACGTCTGATGGCAAAAAAGTGCTGACTGTACGCACCACAACATTTGAAGCGGTTGCGCTTGATGGGTCAGCTAGCGTTGAAGTGCATGGCGCATCGGTTGGCAATTCTGTTTCCAGCTTTGTTGGTGCTGAAATTGCGGGCGGCGACCGGGTTGACTTGGCTTCTGCCAAAATCGTTATTTCCGGCGGCCGTGCATTGGGCTCAAAAGAAAAGTTCAACGAGCTGCTTGAGCCTTTGGCAGATAAACTCGGCGCAGCACTTGGTGCATCACGCGCTGCGGTTGATGCAGGCTTTGCCCCGAACGATTGGCAAGTGGGTCAAACTGGCAAAGTGGTCGCGCCAGATCTTTACATCGCCATCGGCATTTCAGGCGCTATCCAGCATTTGGCGGGCATGAAAGACAGCACAATCATCGTTGCCATCAATACCGATGAAGATGCTCCCATCTTCTCGATTGCTGATTATGGTTTGGTTGCAGATTTGTTTGAAGCTGTGCCAGAACTTACAGCTTCTATTTAAGAACAAAAGGGTCGCGATATGTCAGAAATGCCAAAGCTCAAAGATGCGCTTTTGGAGGTTGCTGACAAGGTTGCGACCCTTACTTTTAACCGGGATGATGTGCGCAACGCGCTCACCGGCACCAACCTCATCGACGATATTATTGATACGCTTGATTGGGTCGAGCACTCAAGTGAAGCCCATGTGTTGGTGATCACAGGGGCTGGCAAAGGCTTTTCGTCGGGCGGCAACGTTAAAGACATGCATGAACGATCCGGCATGTTTTCGGGCAATGTGGAAGACATCGCAGCGGCCTATAAAGCCACGATCCAGCGCATTCCCTTAAAATTCTCGCAGATCAGTTTCCCTGTGATTGCTGCGATAAATGGCGCCGCGGTTGGCGCAGGTTTTGATTTGACCGGCATGTGCGACATACGCATAGCCTCGACACGCGCAAAATTTGGCGAAAACTTCGTTAATATTGGGCTCATTCCTGGCGATGGTGGAGCCTACTTCTTACAGCGCGTAGTCGGATACCAACGGGCGGCGGAGCTGACCTTTACGGGCCGTTTGTTTGGGGCAGAGGAAGCCAAAGACATTGGCTATGTTTTGGATGTGGTGGAACCCGAGCAACTGTTGACCCACGCGCATGAGCTGGCCAAAGAAATCGCCTCCAAACCACCCTATCAAGTGCGACAGTCCAAATTGCTTATGCGCAAAGCGCAAGTGATGAACCTACCCGACTTTTTAGACCACACCGCCATTGTGCAAGGCACCTGTCATCACACCGATGATCACAAGCAGGCAGTAGCCGAGTTTGTGAAACGGCGTTAGACTTATCCCAAAAATGCTTTGGGGGATTCCATGACTTATTCAATTGTTGCACGCGATCAAGAAACGGGCGCGGTCGGTATCATTGTGGCCAGCCGTTTTTTCGCGGCTGGGGCGATGGTGCCCTATGTGGGCCCAGACTATGCCATTGCGTCACAAAGTTGGGTGAATCCAATTTGGGGCACCGATGGTGTGAGCCAATTGGCAGCTGATCAAAGCGCCTTGGACGTTCTTGATGGCATGGTTCAAAAGGACGAGGGCCGTGCCACGCGCCAAGCCCATATGATTGATCGCAAGGGCAATGTTGCTGCCTTTACGGGCGAAGAGTGCACCGATTGGGCGGGACATGAACTCGGCGATGGTTTCTCAGTGGCCGGCAACATGCTAGTTGCCGCAGACGTTGTTAAAGACACTGCACAGGCCTATCGCAACAATTTGGACAAGCCGTTTGCTGAGCGTTTGCTCTTGGCGATGGAAGCTGGAGAGCGTGCTGGCGGTGACAAGCGCGGCAAACAGTCGGCTGGCATGGTGATCCATCGCGGCGAAGACTATCCGTGGCTCGATATTCGCGCAGACGACCACGCGGACCCGCTCGCTGAACTAGGTCGGCTCTATACCGTGGCGCAAGAAACCTATTTGATTGTTGCAGACTTTTTGCCCACCAAAGATAAGTTCAGCGGCCACCAAAACGAAGATGAACTTGGTGCCAAAATGGAAGCTGCAAACAAGGAACGCGAAGAGAGCGGCTACAAAAGTCCATCCCTAGCGTCAGGCACTATTATATAGGTGAAGAACTACTCCACCCAGTTTGCTTTGCGCTTATCAAAAAAGGCTGAAATACCTTCATGCGCTTCAGGGTCTTCCCAACAATCGGCGAGCTGATTGACAGTGAAATCGATCACCTCTTCGTCAATTCTTGGACCCAGCGCGCGGGCCAATTGCTTGGCGCGCGCGACTGCGCCGGGAGCAGTTTGCAGATAAGGCAAGACTTCTGTTTCAACCACTGCATCCAACTCATCAGCCGAACAAGACTTAGCGACAAGATTAAGCGCCATCGCTTCTTTCGTGTCGAAAAGACGTGCTGACATGAAAACACGGCGCGCTTTGTCTTCACCCATACGCGCCAACACATAGGGGCTGATGGTTGCGGGGATCAGGCCAAGTTTTGTTTCGGTGAGGCCGAATTTTGCGCCTTCAACGGACACAACCACGTCGCAAACAGACATCATACCAATGCCACCGCCAAAGGCGTTGCCTTGCACTTTGCCGATCAGCGGCTTTTTGAGCGTATTGAGCGCAAACAGCATATTGGCTAAGCGCTTGGCTTCGGCGATGCGCACTTCTCGCGTCGCATCAAATTGCTCGCGCATCCAGGCCAAATCACCACCCGCGCAAAAACTCTTGCCATTTGCGGCCAAGATAACTGCGCGGATGTTCTGATCTTGATTGATCATTTGCGCCGCCGTTTTGATCTCATCACACATGTCTGCATTGAGCGCATTATGCTTGTCTGCGCGATCAAGCGTGAGTGTTGTAACTCCGCGATTGTCGGTTGTGAGCTGGATATACTGAAACGTCATTTTATTGCCCTTTCAGGGACAGCGCAAAACTGCTTGCTTTTGAGAGCTTGCCTGCATCAATGCCCGTTGTGAACCCTTTTGCGACCAGCATTTCAACCACCGCTTCGGTGGCCACATTGCCTTTTGCACCCGGCGCATAGGGGCAGCCGCCCAACCCGCCAACAGCTGCATCAAAAGTGCGTATGCCATAGCCCAAACAAACTTCGATATTGTCGATGGCGCGGCCCTTGGTGTCATGAAAGTGCCCGGCCAATTTGTTAGCCGGCACCAAGGCGAGAACAGCTTCGAGCATTAGGGACGTGGTTTCAGGTGCGGCTGCGCCAATTGTGTCGCCAAGACTAATTTCATAACAGCCCAAATCGAGCAATTGCGTTGCAACCCTTACCACAGCTTCTGGCGCTGTTGGCCCATCGTAAGGGCAATCGGTGACGCAGGACACATAGCCGCGCACGGGCATGCCATCGGCTTTTGCCGCTTCTAGAACTGGTTTGAACCGTTCAATGCTTTCAGCAATGGAGCAATTGATGTTTTTTTGGCTAAAGCCCTCTGAGGCTGACGCAAAAATGGCGACTTCATTTGTCTTGGCTGCCCGCGCGCCTTCATATCCGCGCAAGTTGGGCGTGAGGGCCGCATATGAAATATTCTCGCGCCGAACTATGCCTGCAAGAACCTCGGCCGCGTCAGCCATTTGGGGCACCCATTTGGGGGAGACAAAGCTCGTGACTTCGATTTTTTTGAACCCGCAATCTGAGAGCATATCCACCAGTTTAATCTTGTCACTTGTGGAGATATGCTTCTTTTCGTTTTGCAACCCATCACGCGGGCCCATCTCAAAGATGGTGACAAAATCACTCATCTTCTGGCTCCAATTGGATCAGCAAGCCGCCGTCTTCAACTTGATCACCAAGGCTGACGAGTACCGCTTCGATTACCCCATCGCGTGGGGCCAGCAGTGCGTGTTCCATTTTCATGGCTTCAACTACAATCAGTTTATCGCCCTGTGAAACCTGATCGCCAACGTTTGCGTTCAACGCCACAACAGAACCGGGCATGGGCGACAATATAGCGTCGCCTGAAAGCGCGCCCTCACCGGCCAATTCCAGTTTCACACGATCAAACGTGAACGTATCAGTTCCGGTGAAAATTGAGATGAAATCTTGGTTGGCAAAGAAACCCAGTTGGTGACGCTGACCATTAACCGCAAGCGAAATGCTGCTAGCGCTTGCGCCCAGCAACTCAACATCTAAATCGCTATCATCATCTGAAATGTTGAAGTGTTTGCCATTGCCAAGTACCACGTCATAACTCAAGCGCTCACCCTCGTGATCAAGCTCAATGCTGTCCGTTTCGCCTGACCAAGTGCGCCACCCGGCAAGCTGATCCCATGGATCTGCCGAAACAGGCGTGCGGGCGAGGCCCAGCCCGATCAGGGCAGCCGCCGAGATTGCCGCCTCTGTTGGTCGTGGTGCGACAATTAACGCATCAAGGTCACGTTCGATCAGGCCTGTATCCACCTCACCATTGCTAAACCCTTCGTGCGCACATAGCGCAGCCAAAAATGCTCGGTTGGTCACCGACCCGGCAATTTCAGATTTGCCCAAAGCCGAAGCCAAACCGTTCAACGCCTCTTTGCGATTTTCGCCGTGCACTGTGATTTTGGCAATCATCGGATCATAAAACGGCGAGATCACATCACCCGTCACCACGCCTGAATCTATGCGGGCGCTGCTTGCTGGCAGGTTCAAATGCGCCAATGTGCCAGTCGCGGGCAAAAAGCCCTTCGGCACATCTTCGGCATATAGTCGTGCTTCAAATGCCCATCCACTGATTGACAATTCATCCTGAGTTTTAGGCAGGGTTTCCCCACTGGCGACCCGCAATTGCCACGCGACCAAATCTTGGCCGGTGATCATTTCGGTGACCGGATGTTCCACTTGCAAACGCGTATTCATTTCCATGAAATAGAAGCCGTTGGGGTTTAGACCATTGGCCGCATCAACAATGAACTCAATGGTGCCTGCGCCCGAATAGTTTATGGCCTTGGCAGCGGTCACCGCCGCATCGCCCATGGCTTTGCGCATCTCTTGTGTCATGCCCGGGGCAGGGGCTTCTTCGATCACCTTTTGGTGGCGGCGTTGCAATGAGCAATCGCGCTCAAACAGGTGCACAGCGTTGCCGTGATCATCGCCAAACACTTGAATTTCGATATGGCGCGGGGTGGTAATGTATTTTTCAATCAAAACACGTCCGTCGCCAAAGCTCGATTGACCTTCGCGTGATGCGCTTTCGAGGGATGATTTAAATTCCGCTGGATCATCCACCCGGCGCATGCCTTTGCCGCCGCCGCCTGCGCGGGCCTTGATTAAAACCGGATAGCCGATTTTATCTGCCTCAATGGCCAAAAAGTCAGGGTCTTGTTCGTTCCCATGATAGCCGGGTACCACCGGTACATTGGCTTTTTCCATCAAAGCTTTTGCAGCATCTTTTAGGCCCATGGCGCGGATAGCGTCAGCCGAAGGGCCAATGAACCGTACACCAGCTTCATCCAGCGCACCCACAAAGTCAGGGTTTTCGGAAAGGAAACCATATCCTGGATGCACCGCTTCAGCGCCAGAAAGCTTGATCGCCTCAAGAATTTTATCGACCCGCAAATAGCTTTCAGCCACAGGTGCTGGACCAAGCCGATAGGCTTCGTCCGCCATCTTCACATGCTGCGCATTTGCGTCTGCATCAGAATAAACCGCTACACATTTGACGCCCATAGATTGGGCTGTGCGCATAATCCGGCAAGCGATTTCACCACGGTTAGCAATGAGAATTTTTTTAAACATCTCGTATTCCCCTACATTCTAAACACGCCGAATTGCGTATCTGCAATCGGGGCGTTCAAGCTTGCGGAAAGTGATAGGGCCAGTTGGTCACGCGTGCGGGCCGGGTGAATGATGCCATCGTCCCACAGGCGGGCAGAGGCATAAAGTGGGTGCGATTGGGTTTCGAACTGGTCGATGATGGGTTGCTTGAAGGCTGCCTCTTCGTCTTGTGACCAATCCTCACCTTTGCGCTCATAACCATCGCGTTTGACGGTGGCGAGAACGCCCGCGGCCTGTTCGCCACCCATCACAGAAATGCGTGAGTTTGGCCATGTCCACAGAAAGCGTGGTTGATAAGCGCGGCCGCACATGCCGTAGTTTCCCGCGCCGAATGATCCACCCACAAGCACCGTAACTTTTGGCACTGAGGTGGTGGCCACAGCGGTTACGAGCTTGGCGCCATGTTTGGCGATGCCTTCGTTTTCGTAACGGCGACCGACCATAAATCCGGTGATATTTTGCAGAAACACCAGTGGGATTTTGCGCTGCGAGCACAGCTCTACAAAGTGGGCGCCTTTAACGGCGCTTTCGGAAAACAGCACGCCATTATTAGCGATAATGCCAACGGGCATGCCGTGGATATGGGCAAAGCCACAGACCAAAGTTATGCCGTAACGCGATTTGAATTCGTCAAAACGCGAACCATCGACCGTACGGGCAATGACCTCACGGATATCATATGGAGTTTTCAGATCACCGGGCACAACGCCAATAATTTCATCTGGATCATAAAGCGGCGCTTCTGATGATTGCATCAACAATTGGCTTGGCTTCACCCGGTTGAGTTTTGACACCGCTTGGCGAGCCAACTCGAGTGCATGCTGATCGTTTTCAGCCAGATGATCCGCGACACCTGAAAGCCGCGTATGCACATCGCCGCCGCCCAAGTCTTCAGCCGTCACAACTTCGCCTGTGGCCGCTTTTACCAGCGGTGGTCCAGCCAAAAAGATCGTGCCTTGTTCTTTTACGATGATAGTTTCATCCGACATGGCGGGCACATAAGCGCCCCCAGCGGTGCATGACCCCATCACCACGGCAATTTGGGGGATGCCGCGCGCCGACATATTGGCTTGGTTGTAAAAAATGCGACCAAAGTGATCACGGTCGGCAAACACCTCGTCTTGGTTGGGCAAGTTTGCCCCGCCGCTATCCACCAGATAGACACACGGCAAATTGTTTTCGAGCGCTACTTCTTGCGCACGCAAGTGTTTTTTCACCGTCATTGGATAGTAAGTGCCACCCTTAACAGTGGCATCATTACACACCACCATCACCTCTTGGCCCGCGACGCGGCCAATGCCTGTGATCAGGCCAGCGCCGGGTGCCGCACCATCGTAAAGCCCGTGCGCAGCAGTTGCACCGAGTTCCATAAAGGGAGAACCGGGATCCAAAAGTTTGGTGACCCGATCACGCGGCAACAATTTGCCCCGCGACAGGTGGCGTTCTCGCGAACGCTCGCCACCACCAAACCGCGCAAGGTCAGTTGCGGCAGCGATGTCGGCCATTTGACTTTCCAGCGCCTTTTTATTGGCGATAAATTGCTCTGACTTGATCGAAATTTGCGACTTGATAACCGACATGGCGGCGCTCCCCTAAGTGACGATTATTTGGTTTCGCTGAACATTTCGCGGCCAATCAACATCCGGCGAATTTCGCTGGTGCCCGCACCGATCTCATAAAGCTTTGCATCACGCAACAAACGACCCGTTGGGTATTCATTGATGTAGCCATTACCGCCGAGCAATTGAATGCCGTCAAGCGCAACTTGCGTTGCTTTTTCGGCTGAGTACAAGATGCAGCCCGCGGCGTCTTTGCGGGTGGTTTCACCACGGTCACAAGCTTGTGCCACTGCATAAACATATGCACGAGAGGCGTTCATGGTGGAATAGATGTCCGCCAATTTACCTTGCACCAATTGAAACTCGCCAATCGCTTGGCCAAACTGTTTGCGCTCATGCACGTAAGGCACAACCACATCCAACACCGCATGCATGATGCCGACCGGACCAGCTGCAAGCACGACACGCTCATAGTCCAAACCAGACATCAGAACGCGCACGCCTTTGCCCACTTCACCAAGCACATTTTCTTCTGGCACAAAGCACTTATCAAACACCAATTCGCAAGTGTTCGAACCACGCATGCCGAGCTTGTCGAGTTTTTGAGCGGTCGAGAAGCCGTCAAAGTCCTTTTGCACGATAAAGGCAGTCATGCCTTTTGAGCCGGCATCTGGGTCTGTTTTGGCGTAAACAACCAACGTATCTGCATCCGGGCCGTTGGTGATCCACATTTTGTTGCCGGTTAGTAGGAAACCACCTTGCGCCGCTTCAGCTTTAAGTTGCATCGAAACAACATCGGAACCCGCACCCGGCTCAGACATGGCCAATGCGCCCACATGTTCACCTGAAATCAATTTAGGGAGATATTTGGCGCGTTGCTCTTCAGTTCCATTGCGAAAGATTTGGTTCACACACAAGTTGGAATGCGCGCCATAGGACAGACCAACAGAGGCTGATGCGCGGCTGAGTTCTTCAACCACAATACAATGGGCCAAATAGCCCATATTTGCGCCACCATATTCTTCAGAAACCGTGACGCCCAATAACCCCAAATCTCCAAACTCTTTCCATAACTCGTTTGGGAACTGGTTGGTTTCATCAATTTGGGCGGCTATCGGCGCAATACGATCTTGGGCAAAACGGTGTACCATGTCGCGCAACGCTTCTAAGTCTTCGCCGAGGGCAAAATTCATTCCAGTGGTGAACATCAAACTTCCTCCGATGGTTGCGCGCCGACGCTTTGGCACACAAGTTGTGTGTAGATTTCTTCAATTTTAGATTGGCTGAGGCGCCCTTTGGCGCGATACCAAGTGGTCACGCCTGTTAATTGGGCAAGGATCGCCATGGCGGTCACATGTACGTCTGCAATGTTGAATAGGTGATCAATGGATCCGCGCTTCAAAATTGCCTTGAGCGCGGCTTCATATTGGCGGCGCAGCTCTTCTACCTTGGCAAAATTCTCAGCCTCGAGATTGCGCAGCTCCATATAGGAAATGAACACATGGTCCGGCCGTTCGACGTGGTAGCGGATGTGAAACAGCACAAAGGCTTTAAGGGCATCAAGGGGCGAAAGCAGTGAAGGGTTTTGTGCATCCCATGCGCTGAGCAGCGCTTCCATATGCTCAATCATCAAACGGGCCAGCAGGTCTTGCTTGTTGGGGCTGTAATTATATAGCGCGCCTGCTTGCACGCCGACTTCTCGGGCGATTTCGCGCATAGACACAGCGGCATAACCTTTTTGCGCAAATAGTTTTAGCGCAACCTCGTCGATGCGACGTGCGGTTTCTTCGCCATTTGAACCTGTTGTTCGCGCCATATTTGTGCCCTTGGCCTCCCCGCCAATCGAGTCACTGCTGCGACTCGAATTAAATGAACGTTTGTTTATTTACCACAACAGCTAGACTTACACAATGGGTTTGGATGAACAGCCAAGCTGACAAAAAAGCCCGCGCCGACATTTGAGTCAGCGCGGGCTTGAATGCTTAATGGATAAGTAGATTATTCAGTGGTTGTTTCAATATCCACATATTCAAGGATCTTTGTTGGATCCGATTGCAAAGCCATGATTTGTGGCATGCCAACACCCGTTTCGGTTTTTGAAGTTACCGCAATGCCAACATATGAAGCATCGCCCGCGATGAAGTTTGAAACAGCCGCGCCCAAGTCAACGGCCTGATCAACCCCGCCAAGTAATCCAACGATCATGCCATTTGCCATGGCAGACACTTGGGTCTGGAAGGCTTCAACCGGCGCGCCTTGTTCTGCCGCGGCTTGTGCCAATGCAATATCAAGGAAACCTTGGTTGTCCAATTGGATGTCCAGCTCTTTTACCCCAAGGCCCATGGCCGCGATCATTGCGGTTTGTGGGTCAGTTGCAAAAAGCTCAGCCGTTGCGCCAACAAAATAACCTGACACATCAACCGTGCCCAGTTTTTCACCGGTGAACATCAACCGTGCAAGGTTGATCGCCTGGGCAGCTTCGTCCCAGCTCAACGTCATTTCATACCCAACATTGAGGCGTTCAATACCCAATGCACGTAGCTGCTTCAAGCCATCGTCTGATGGGTTTTCAGGCACGTCCGCTTGTAGGCCAGTTGTGGACAATGAGATGTTGGACGGTATGCCGTTTACATAATCGGCAAGGCTTACGTCAATTTCGGCAACTTCTACTTTTATCCGGACACCATTGTCTTCATCTGGTACGTCCGCAAAGAAGTTCGAAATTGAAAGACCACCAAAGGAAGGGATGAAGGAACGGAAATTGGCCTCAAACCAATCTTTATTGAGGGCCGAAACATCCTCAATCTGCTTATAGGCTTCAACTGTTGGATTGAAGTCAATCTCTTTGAAGGTGAAGTTACCCAGCTTGAACTCACCATTTTCTTTGCCGGACACTTTGACGGCAATGTCGTTTACTTCGAACGACGGGTAAATGCCGTTGCCCATTGCGCCGACCATAACTTTACCCAAACTGAAGTCAAAACTTGTACCGTCTTGCGTTCCCGCACAGCTCAAGCCATCAAAAACGGCGGGCGAAGTTTTGTACGCAAAAAGCAAATCCGCATAGAAGTCTGCCATTTTAACGATTTGCTCAGGCGAAGGATCGTTGTTGGCTTCAAGTTCCGCAGCCAAAGTCATCAACTCAGGATAGGAAACCTCCATAGCACGTGCGCTATCGGGACCTGCCTGGTATTTGCCAATATCGCAGTGAACAGGACCGGCGTCCAATGAGCCGCCTGAAACGATATAGTCCTGATAAAGCGTGGTCATTTCAAAGTTTTTTGGTGCCAAAAGCCCATATGCATTGAGCACGGCGCCAAGGTTAAACTGGGTAATGGTTGACTGACCCAACGCAAGCTTGAATTGCTCATCCATGTCAGCGCCCGCATTTGGCGACATGTTGCCAGTTACCGCTTCCATAGAGGCAGTCTGCGCGATACCATTTTTAACATTGGTCAGCGCGATGTTTTTGAACACAAACTCATTGTCTGAGACTTTGCCGTCCACTTCGATTGTGTAGATCAGCTTAATCTCTGGAATGAATATGCTTTTGGCGTTCAATCCTGCCAAGGCGTTGGCGTTTTCCACCAATTTGCCAGAAATAACGTCGCGAATAGTTTGCGCATCAACGTTTGAATCAACCGCATCAATATTGCCCACTTCGAGCGAATATTTCATTGATGACGATGTGATTGTTGCGCTTTGCGTTGATGGCGCTGAGGTGCTGTCTTGCGCATACGATGTGCCTGCGCTGAACGCAAGCGATGCACAACCTGCTAGCAGGAGCGTTTTGAGGCCCTTTTTGGCCCCGCCTGAAATGTTTTTTTGCATGATGTCGGCTTTCCAAAATTCCCAAATTGATGACCGATAGGTAGACCCAAGACCTTTAATGAACGCTTGACGGTTCCTCCACCTAACAGCGAAATGTGACGTTGCGTTGGCACCGCCCTAATCTCACAATCAATTGAGTATGTGCCTTAGCCTCGCACCGAGTCAAATTGCGTTTATCAAACGTCATCGCTCAGTCGGTGGCAAAAGCGCGCACCTCAAATTGCTGTAATAGTGTGTTATGTAGGCAGCACACCTAGCAATACAAGAGGCATAGTTCATTTTTTTCAAAATGAATTGTCTAACCAATCGGAGCACGTAATTGGATTATGGCCATTCAACTCTGGAAACGACGTGAAAGACTAAACGCCAATCGCGCGCCGATCCTCGATGACCTTACCATCATTTGGCAAACTGTTCAGCGGCACAATGCGGACATCAGCCCGCAAACGACATTCGGCACGAACGCTTTGGGCGATCTGATCAAGTACCGCGTCATCATTGTGTGGCAGCTCACAAATGAATGTCATTTGATCTTTGCCTTCCGTTTCGCTGACTTCAAGCCGCGCGCGGCCCATTTCCGGATAGGATTTAACAATTTTGGCAATTTGGCGTGGATGGACAAACATGCCACGCACCTTTGTGGTTTGGTCCGCGCGGCCCATCCAGCCTTTCAGCCGTGCATTGGTGCGCCCACATGATGATTGACCTGCTTGGATGGCCGACAAGTCACCCGTTGCAAAACGGATCAGTGGATAGTTGGGATCAAAAGTGGTGACCACAACTTCACCTACCTCACCGGGCAAAACAGGATCTGATGTGCCGGGTCGAACAATTTCAACAATGCAGTTTTCGGCGATAACCATGCCATTTTCAGGTGCGTCCGTTTCGTAAGCGATCAGGCCAAGCTCGGCTGTGCCATAACATTGCTTGATGTTTACTCCCTGTGCTGCGTACCAATCACGCATAACAGGAAATAGCGGCCCACCGGATACCAGGGCGTTTTGCACGCTGGTGATATCATTGCCCAAGCTCTTGGCTTTTTCCAATATGATCTGCAAAAAGTCTGGGGTGCCGACATAACCTGAAATCGCGAAATGGTTGAAGGCTTCCACCAAAGTTTCGGTGTTTCCCACACCCGCTGGAAACGTAATGCAACCGAGTTGCGCTGCGGCTTCATCAAACATAAAGCCCGCAGGCGTTAGGTGATAACTAAAGCAGTTTGCAATGACGTCGCCGCGCCGCATCCCGGCGGCAAAAAGCGCAGCAGACATGCGCCAAGGGTCAGTGCCACCGGGTTGCGGCTCCACGATGGGTCCGGGAGAATAAAAGACCCGTCGTACATCGCTATTGGCGGGCGCAATGCCGCCAAAAAGAGGTTTTTTGTCTTGCAGTTCCACCAAATCGCTTTTGGACAAAGTGGGCAAGTTTGCTAAAGCTTCACGGTCATTGATCGCTTCAATATCCGTTTGTGCGAGCTTTTGTGCCCAATAGGGACTGTTGGTCACAGCGTTCTTCAACTGTCCGCGCAGGGCGATGAAGAGGGATTCTTCGCGCTCCATCGGTGCGCGCGCCTCCAAGGGCGAAAAGTAAGTGTGTCCGTTTGATGCGCTTTCACTCATAGCTGTTACCCGCCTACAACCAGCGCTTGCGGCGCTTATAGCTTTTAATGTCTTTGAACGAACGTCGTTCACCGCCGCCGCCTAAGTAAAATTCTTTAACATCTTCGTTGGCCATCAATTCTTCGGCGGTTCCGTCAAGCACGATCTTGCCGTTTTCCATGATGTACCCATCATCTGCCACATGCAGCGCCATATTGGCGTTTTGCTCTACCAGCAGGATGGATATGCCCAGCTCCTTATTGAGCCGCTTGATGATACGGAACACCTCTTTCACCAAAAGGGGCGATAGACCCATGGAGGGCTCATCCATGAGAATGAGCTTGGGTTTTGCCATCAAGGCGCGACCAATGGCGAGCATTTGCTGCTCTCCGCCGGATAGATATCCAGCAAGCCCTGTGCGCTCTTTAAGGCGAGGGAAATATTTGAAGACTTGTTCGATTTCTTCGTTAATTTTGGCGTTGGGCCGCGAGTAGGCGCCCAAGCGCAAGTTTTCGATCACGGTCATGTCTTGCAGAATACCGCGTCCTTCCATCACCAAGAAGATGCCCTTGCGCACCAGCGCTTCTGGCCCAATCTCGGTCACATCGTCATCCTCATAAGTGATGGTGCCGCGTGTGACTTCACCGTCTTCGGTGGCCAGCAAGTTTGTGATTGCCTTTAAGGTGGTCGACTTGCCTGCACCGTTAGTGCCGAGCAGGGCAGTAATTTTGCCCCGCGCGACTTTTAGGTTGAGGCCGCGCAAAACGAGAATAACTTCGTTAAATACGACCTCAATATTGTTGACGGAAAGGATGGTCTCATTTGCCAGGCCATTCCCGGTTGCAGCAATTTGTGGTTTCATGTTGCTCATCCTTTTCCGTCTTCAGCTTCGCTTACAGACCCAACCAGTCGTCACGACGTGGCAGAGTTGTTTCTGAGATGCGTTTAATTTGGACGTCGCCGCCATTGTAGGAACCTTGGTTCACAGCAACAGTCATTAGACCGCGGTGGTCTTTATCTGTCCAAGTTGATGGCAAGCAAACGCCTTCTAGGCCTTCAGGTACCCAGTCTTTTTTGGCATACATGCCCGCTTTGATATTTTCACCGGTGATACCGCCATTGGCTTTCGCCCATTTCATGGCGTCCATCATGTAGTAAGCTGAACAAATGCCACGAATGTAGTGGTGTGTTGGCTTGTTTTCACCATTGCCTTGGCCAGCTGCAGCGATCGCTTCAACCAATTTCATGCCCGGCACATCTTGACCAAAGAATGGTGTAGATGATGGGAAGATCAAGTTCTCGGCCTGCGCGGCCAAAATGGTGAGGTAATCGCCAGCCCACACATTGCCCATATAGTTGGCTTCAACACCAACCGTGCCACAAGATTTGAGCAAGGAAACCACAGATCCACCAAGGTTGCCCATGTAAACATATTGAGCACCGGTATCTTTGATGGTTAAGCACTGGGCTTTAAAATCACCTGGCTTCATTGGCACAACAATTGGGTCAGCAACTGTTAGGCCCAATTCAGCGGCATAAGCCGCACAAGCTTCTTTTGGCGCATTTGGATAAGGGTGGTTGTCTCCAGCGTGCAAGAAAATGGGGTTTTCGATGCCTTTTTCTTTTGCGTCCGTAGCCGCCCACTGAGCCAAAGCCCGGCACGTGTCAGAATATGATGGACCATAGAAGAAATTATATGGTGCTGGCTTTTTGGTGGCTGGGTTTGAACCTTGCGGATCCGTTAGATGCGCCGAATAAGACGCAGAATAAACTGGGATCTTATCTTTTGCGACAAATGAGATCAGCGCCTCAGTATCTGCAGTTCCCCATCCTTGCATCGCCACCATGCCGCGTGATGACCAGGCTTTATAGGCAGCCAAAGCTTCAGGCACTTTATATGCATAATCGACCTGCGTCAGTTCGATCGTTGTGCCATCAATACCGCCATGCGCATTCACATAGTTGATCGCATCCGAAACGCCCGGACCATAGTGTTTGCCCACAAAAGCGGTTGGGCCGGTATAGTCAACCAAATGACCTACAAAAACGCTGTCCTGCGCCATTGCAGCAGAACCAGCGAACATGGTCGTCGCAAGAGCTGCCATTGATAATAATTTCAGTTTCACGTTGTTTCTCCTCTTTAAAATTCGGCATATTGTTTGCAGCACCTCTTTTTGCCGAGACCGGGTGCTTTGTTGCATTTGCTTATCTTGAGAACGGAAAGAGCTTCCAGCTGGCGCGGATTTGCTGCCACCTGTGTACAAGTCCCTCAGGTTCAAAGATTAGGAATAGAATGATCGCTGCGCCAATTGACATTTGCTTGACGTAGGCCTTGCCGCTTTCCATTGCAGGAAATGCCACTGCCATAACAGAGGTGACGCTTTCCATGAGTTGGGGCAGCAACAAAATGAAAGCCGCACCAAGGATAGAGCCATAAACCGATCCCAAGCCACCAATGATTATCATGGCAAGGAATTGGATCGACAACAGAATGGTAAAGCCTTCGACGGACACATATTCAAGATAATGACCAAACAATGCCCCCGCCAAACCGGCAAAGAAAGATGAGATGCCGAACGACAAGATTCGATATTTGGTAAGATTGACGCCCATCACTTCTGCGGACAGATAGTGATCACGCACAGCAACCAGCGCGCGGCCATCGCGGGAGCGCAAAAGGTTTGTGACGCCGATGACACTTAAGACGAGCCAAAATAGAACCAAGTAGAAATAGCTCAGGTCTGTGTCCAGCACATAGCCAAAGATGTCGGGGCGATCTGCAAGCGCGCCATAAACGCCGCCGGAAAACCAATCTGCGCGGGCAAAGAAATCTTCAAGGATGAACTGAGAGGCCAATGTGGCAATCGCCAAATAGAGCCCTTTGATCCGAGCAGCGGGCACACCAAATATCATACCAACTGCAGTGGTCAACAAAGCGGCAGCGGGCATCGAAATTAGCGTGGGCACGTTAAAACTTGTGGCCAACCATGCGCTAGCAAATGCGCCAAAGCCAAAGAATGCGCCGTGCCCTAGTGAGATTTGCCCAGTGGTGCCCACCAAGATGTTCAACCCGATCGCCGCGATCGCATAAATGCCAATGACGATGAGTTGGCTAACCCAATAATTGCCCAAGAATGGGGCGGCGATCATTACGGCGACGAGAATGCCAAGCGCCGCATATTTTTCGAAGTGCGTTTTGAACATGCGATTGTCATCGACATATGACGTTCTAAAATCGCCTGCTGGTCGTGGATTTGGTACGTGTCCCACCGCTATATCCTTTCAATGTCTTTGGTGCCAAACAAGCCGTAAGGTTTGATCATCAAAATAATGATGAGCACGTAGAACGGAGCGATGGTGTAAAGGTTGCCGATTTTGAGCCATTGGCCGTCAGCATATTCTGCGAGGTTTTCAAGCACCCCAATGATGATGCCGCCAACAACCGCGCCAACGATTGAATCAAGTCCACCCAAGATGACGGCTGGAAACACTTTGATGCCCACAAACGCTAGGGAGTTGGAAACCGAGTTCACAATTCCGATCACGATGCCCGCAACACCGGACACCATGGCTGAAATGGCCCAAGCCATTGCAAAAGTCTGTTTGACTGAAATGCCCAAGCTTTGTGCGATTTGCTGATCAAATGCCGTGGCCCGCATGGCCAAGCCGTGCCGCGTGAACCGGAAGAACCAGAAAAACACAGCCATAATGACGACGGATAAGACCAGTGACAGCAGATAGGCCACTTCAACATTAAGCCCCATGATCGAGACCACGTCTGAGGAGCCAAAAACATCTGGGAAGCGTTTTGCGTCGTTGCCAAACACCCAATTCATCAATGACTGCATGAAGATCGACAGGCCAATGGTGACCATAATCACTGATATAATCGGTTCGCCGATCAAAGGCCTTAAGATCACGGTTTGCACAACGATGCCAAAGATCGCCATAAAGACCAGCGTGAATATGAAGGCGAGGAAAAACGGCAACTGCATTTGAGTGACCAAAGCCAAACAAACCCATGCGCCTAGCACCAAGAATTCCCCTTGGGCGAAATTGACCACTTGCGTTGATTTATAGATCAACACAAAGCACATGGCGACAACGCCATAGAGCATGCCTACGATCAAGCCGTTGACGAGGAGTTGGAAAAACAGATCCCACTTCATGATGCTATGCTCCCTTCCAGTGCGCTTTCGTCATCGAGCCGCTGCACTTTGAGTGATGTTTTGATGCGTTGTTTGGTGCCGTCCTGGAAAGAGATCACCGTGTCGATATCCACATGGGTGTCGTCGGAGTAGAGCTTTCCAATAATGTCAGCATATTTGTCGGCGATCACGCTGCGGCGCACCTTTTTGGTCCGCGTTAGTTCGCCGTCATCTGCATCAAGTTCTTTGTAAAGTAGTACAAATTTCTTGATCCGCTGCGCCTCTGGCAGATGCTCGTTCACTGCTTCAACTTCTTTGCGCAAAAGTTCATAGATTTCGGGTCGAGACGCCAAATCAGTGTAGGTGGTGAATGCGATCCGGCGCTGTTCTGCCCATTTTGATACAATGGGATAGCGGATGCAGATCATGGCAGAAATATAGGGCTGATCTTTGCCCAAAATCACAGCCTCAGCCACAAAGGTAGAGAATTTAAGCTTGTTCTCAATAAACTGAGGTGAGAATTTTATGCCCCTGCTGGTTTCGGATAAATCTTTGATCCGGTCGACCACCACCAAGTGATCGTTGGCATTTAAATAGCCCGCATCACCAGTAAGGAAATTGCCTTCACTGTCGAACGCTTCTTCGGTGTCTTTAGTGTTTTGATAATAGCCAGTCATCAAGTTAGGGTGAGAGACGATGATTTCGCCCATACCTTCTTCATCTGCATTGCGGATTTTGATGGTACAATCATTCATTGGGAACCCAACCGTATCATGGTCGATATCGTCCCATTTATGGATGGTATAGGCACCAAGACCCTCGGTTTGACCGTAAAGTTGCTTGAGTGGCACACCCATGGCTTGGAAGAACTTAAACGTATCAGGCCCCATCGCCGCCCCGCCCGTGGCTGCAGACTTGAGGCGGGAGAAACCAAGACGGTCACGCAAGGCACGGAACAAGATGATTTCGGCCGCTTGGGAGCGTTCACCGCGCTCCAATGCCTGAATGCCGGCCTTTACGCCCCAATCAAAAATGGCCTGCTTCCACGCAGAGCTTTCCATCATGCGGGAGCGGATATCCGCTGCCACCATTTCCCAAACGCGCGGCGATAGCAGCACAAAGTGTGGCCCAATTTCGCGCAAATCCGACATGGCGGTTTCTTCAGCTTCAGGGAAATTGACGATCATGCGGGCAACAAGGTTCCACGCCACCGAATACATTTGCTCCATCACCCAGGATAGGGGTAGCACGGCCAAATATTCGTCACCTGCTTCCATTGGGTCTGCGCGCAAATAATTCACAGCATGACCCAGAAAGGCAGAGTGCTTCCACATGGCGAGTTTTGGGTTTGATGTTGTGCCTGACGTCGTGCACAAAACCGCCACATCGTCTGTTTGGGTCGCTCCAACCAACTCATCATGACGGTTTGGGTTTTTGGCGGCGATGTCTGCGCCAATTTTTTCAAGATCGGCCAAATAGATCAGACGCGGGTCATCATATTTCTTCATGCCGCGCTTGTCGTGATAAATGATCTTTTCAATCGAGGGAACACGATCGCCCAGCTCTAAGAATTTGTCGACCTGCTCTTCGTCTTCCGCCACTACGATCTTTGGTTTGGCGTAATTGACCAGATAAGCGATCTCTTCTTCCAAGGCTTCTCGATATATGCCCATGCTCATTGCTTTAACGGTATGGGCTGCAATTTCACCCCATACCCACTCTGGCCGATTGTCACCAATGATGGCGACAACATCGCCCGCACTTACGCCAAAATGGTCAAAAGCGAGAGCCATGTTTTTGACGTGATCGTTAAATTTTCCCCAGGTAATCTCGTTCCAAATACCAAAGTCTTTTTCACGCTGTGCAATATCATTTGGGAACGCTTTGGCGTTGGCCAATAGAAGTTTTGGCAAAGTGTCATTGTTCTGCACGGCTGTTGCATGGCGGGCACCTGCGTCCCAATCAATTTTTGAACCTGAAATTTCGCGATGGACGGTCATTACACTGCCTCCTCTTCGTCGAGGTCAAAATCATCAACGCCGAGATAGGCCACTTTTACCTGTTCGTCTTCGATCACGTCTTCTGGCAAGCCTTCTGCAATTTTCTGCCCGAAATCGAGCACTGCAACGCGATGCGAAATATCGACCACCACTCCCATATCGTGCTCAATCATCACAACGGTAATGCCATATTGCTCGTTGAGTTCGATGATGTAGCGGGCCATGTCCTCTTTTTCTTCAAGGTTCATGCCCGCCATTGGCTCATCGAGCAGGATCATTTTTGGTTTGATGGCAATTGCTCGGGCCAGTTCCACCCGTTTGCGCAAACCATAAGACAACGATCCAGCCGGCTCGTTGCGCACGTGCTGGATTTCAAGAAAATCAATAATGTCTTCAATATCGGCGCGCGCGGCTTCTTCTTCTTTTTGTGCACCACCAACCCAATAGAACATGCCGGTGAGGAAGTTGTTTTTCAAAAGATGGTGCTGGCCGACCAAAATATTGTCGATGACCGACATATGACCGAACAGCGCCAAGTTTTGAAAGGTGCGACCAATTCCAATTGCTGCGCGATCATTGATCGAGCGCTTCAACAGGTCTTGGCCATCATAAGTTATGGAGCCTTCTTGGGGGCGATAGCGACCCGAAATGCAGTTCAGCATCGAGGTCTTACCCGCGCCGTTGGGCCCGATTAGCGAGAAGATCTCATTCTCATTCACGTGAAATGATATGTCCGTCAACGCTTTAACGCCGCCAAAGCGCAGCGACACATTTTCAACGTCCAACATCTTGGTTGGTGTAGTCAATTTTCTTCCTCCCCGGCGCATCTGAATTTTTAGTTCTTGACCGATATGCGAAATTGAGTTTCGTCTATGGGCAACCGATGCGCAACGTCCTTGGCACTCTTATAGGCAGTTCTTCTTGCAAGAGTTTGCCCAAATTGTACGCAATTGTGACAAGCGCAACAGAGGGAGAAGAATGTGTCGGAGCGCCCTGAACTCAACGACGCTCAAGCTGTTGAATTGCTTATTCAAATTGAAGCTGGGCTTGATAATATTGACCAGGGCATCACTGTGTTTGATAAGAACTTGCAACTGGTTTTTGCCAACAAGAGATTGGGGGAATTGTTGGACGTGCCCCAACAATTGCTCACGCGCGGCACCACCTTTGAAGATGTTATTCGCTACAATTCAGAACATGGCGAATATGGGCCCGGCGATGTTGAAGAGCAGGTGCAAGAGCGGATTCGGGTGGCGCGCGAGTTTCGTGCCCACACTGTTGAACGGGTGCGACCAAATGGCCGGGTAATAAGGGTAAGCGGCGCGCCGCTGGCCAAGGGCGGCTTTGCAACAATTTACACGGACATTACCCAACAACGCCATTACGAGATTGAACTGCAGCGCCGGATAGACGAGCAAACGCGCGACCTTCGTCGGTCCGAAGAGCGGCTACGCCTAATCGCCAACGAGGTACCTGCGGGCATTGCCTATCTTGATCAGGATGAGGTGTTTCAATTCGTCAACCGACGGTTTGCGCAAAGCTATGGGTTAAACGTAGATGAGGTTTTGGGGCGCAGTACCCATGAGATTTTGGCGCGAGAAATTCATGAGGTTTCGGCCCCCTATTTTGCCCGCGCAAAGCTTGGTGAGGCCACCGAGTTTGATTTGGATTTCAATCATATCGATGGGCGTGAGTTAGACATTCGCACCTTTTTGCGACCAGACCTTAGGATCGATAAAACCGTTCGTGGTTTTTATGTGCTTTCCATTAATTTCACTCAGCAGCGCGCCGCCGCGCAGGCGCTTAGCCAAGCACAAAAAATGGAGGCTATTGGGCGGTTATCGAGTGGCATTTCTCATGATTTCAATAATCTTTTGACCATCATTTTGGGCAATTTGCGGCCGCTTGCCGAACGGGTTGAAGATGCGGAATTGATCAAAGAGATGATCAACCCTTCCCTGCGGGCGGCGAAACGTGGTGCCGAATTGACCCGCCAATTGTTGACCGTTGCCCGCCGGCAACCGTTGGATGCGCGTATCGTCAATGTGCACGAGGTTTTTGATGGGCTTCGCGAACTCATTAAACCCTCACTCCCTTCCAGCATTGAATTGAATATGGTGGTGGAAGGCGAGCGATTATTTGCCAAGGTCGACCCCGGGCAGATGGAAAACGCGCTGTTGAACTTGGCGCTCAATGCAAAGGCGGCCATTGACGACGCCCACAAACAAGAACAGGGGCATATTGGCCTGATGCTGCGCGCTGTAACGCTTGGCAACATCCAAGCGGAGCGCTTCGGTTTAATTCCGGGCGACTATATTGAAATCAGTTGTGAGGACAATGGGGCGGGCATGCCAACAGCGGTGCAAAAGAAAATCTTCGATCCGTTTTTTTCAACCCGGGGCGAAGCGGGTGGCACCGGGCTTGGGCTATCGATGGCACAAAGTTTTGTTGAGGTTTCAAGTGGGTACATTGGCGTACAAAGTGAAGCCGACAAAGGAACAGTTTTTACCATTTTAATCCCACAGGTTCGCGAGGCTCCGCAGGAAAACGAACCACTGGCACCGGAGTTTTCGACGCAATTTGAAGGTCAGATGGCCCTATTGGTCGAGGACCAAGATGAAGTGCGTGCGGTCCTGCGACGAGAACTTGTTGAACTTGGGTTTTCAGTAATGGAAGCGGAAAACGGCGACGAGGCCATTGAGCTACTGCAGACCATTGACGGTTTTGACTTGGTGCTGTCTGACATTTCCATGCCCGGGCAAACCAACGGCGTAAAACTGGCGCAAATTGTGGCAAAGCGGTTGCCGCTCACCTCGATTGTGTTGATGACGGGGCAGGCGCACTTCGACCAAGACCAAAGCATTAAACACCCTGTGTTGCGCAAACCATTTGAGCAACATAAGCTGATTGAAGCGATCCAACATGCACAAATTGCGCGGAGCAATTATGCCAATATGGATGCGACAGAGTGAGTAACACAATCCAATGAGTGGCAAAATCATCTATATTTTGGAGGATGACGCGGACGTTCGAGCGCTCTATGCGCGCGAGTTGAAAGCGCATGGTTTTGCGATCACTTCATTTGGCACCATAGCCGAATTCGACAAGGCATTGGCACAGAGTGAACCTGATCTTTGCATCATCGATTTGTCTTTGCCGGACGGCGATGCGCTGACTTTGTTGCGTGACACGCTGGGGGAAATGGACATTCCCACCATTGTGGTGAGCGGCCGCGGCGCGTTAGGCGACCGCGTGTTGGGGCTTGATTTTGGCGCCGACGACTATTTGGTCAAACCGATTAACACCATTGAGTTGGCGGCCCGGGCTCGCAGTCTATTACGGCGGGTTGAAAAGATGGCAGCGGCGGCCCCAAGTGAGCGGTTGGAAAAAGTGGTGTTTGCCGATTGGCATGCTGATTTTTCAACGCTTGAATTGGTCAGCCCTGTGGGTGACAAAGAACAAATGAGTGCCGCAGACGCACGGCTGCTCAAAATCTTTGTCTCTTCACCTGGCAAGGTCTTGTCGCGCGATCGATTGATGGATCTTTATGCAGAAGACAGCGATGCTTTTGACCGCTCCATCGATGCACAAGTCTCACGGTTGCGCAAAAAATTGCAGGACACGGCAAAAAATCCAAAATTGATCCGTACCGTTTATGGTGCCGGCTATGTATTTACCCCAAAGGTCGAAGTTACCTCTTAGCGTGGGTCTGGCAGGCGATTACGCTTGACGATGCGACGCAAAGCAAAACGTGAGCGGATCATGCGGATGCCGGGCACCCGGGTTAGTTTTTCTTGCAAAAATTGCTCATAAGAGGCGAGATCTGCAGCCACCACACGCATCAAAAAATCTTGACTACCGGTCATTATGAAGCATTCCATCACCTCTTCGAATGACACCACCTCTTTTTCAAATCGTTGAAGCGCTTCCGCGCCTTGATTTTCCAATTCAACCGACACAAAGATAGATATGGGCAAGCCCATTTTGTCTTGATCAACGGTGGCCGTATACCCGGTGATGACCCCCTCTTCTTCCAGACGCACAATGCGGCGGGCGCAGGGCGTCGGGGACAAACCAATGCGTTCGGCAAGATCAATCGTTCGAATGCGGCCTTCTTGCTGCAAAATAGCGACTATCTTTCTATCAAGTGCATCGAGCTTCATTTTTTGCCTAATATGGGTTATGATTTTGGTGATTATACTCAAAAATTGACTGTCGCACAGCATACTTTAGTGAAAAACCGCGCTGGAAATGTTCAAAATAGTAAAGATGGCCCGGGGGGAGCTAGGGTTCAAAAGATAGGTCAGCTTAACTGACGTTTAATTCTCCCGGATTGATGTACAATTTGATGGCGGCGTGCCCAACCTTTGCGGCAGGTTTGGAGGATTTATGGCAGACAAAATTGAGGGCGGGTCAAAAGGCCCCCTGAGCATTCACATTCCGGAGCCTCCGGGGCGCCCGGGTGACAAGCCTGACTTTTCGCACATCAAAATTCCCAAAGCGGGTGAAACGCGCTGTCCGGAGCTTGATACCAAGGCAGAGGACATGCGCGACATGGCCTATAAGATTGTGCGTATTTTAGATCGTAACGGCAAAGCTGTTGGCCCATGGGCTGACTTTTTGGGTGATGATTTAAACAACGACACCTTATTGCGCGGCCTCAAAGACATGATGGTTACGCGGGTGTTTGATCAGCGCATGCAGGTTGCCCAGCGCCAAGGCAAAACATCCTTTTATGTACAATGTACGGGCGAGGAAGCGATCGCCACAGGTTTCCAGCGCATGTTGCGCCCCGGCGACATGAACTTTCCCACCTATCGCCAACAGGGATTGTTGATCGCGGCCGAATGTCCGTTGCTCGACATGATGAACCAAATCTATTCAAACGAAAAAGACCCGCTGGATGGGCACCAATTGCCCGCGCTTTACTCGTTCAAAGACCATGGATTTTTCACCATTTCAGGCAATTTGGGCACCCAATATGTGCAAGCGGTTGGCTGGGCCATGGCATCTGCAATTTCTGGCGACGACAAAATTGCATCAGCGTGGATCGGCGACGGCTCCACTGCTGAAACAGACTTTCATTCCGGCATGCTGTTCGCATCGGTTTATAAACCGCCAGTTGTTTTGAACATCGTGAATAACCAATGGGCCATCTCCTCCTCCAATGCGATTGCGGGTAGTCAAAACACCACATTCGCAGCTCGCGCCCTTGGTTATGGGTTCCCATCGATTCGTGTCGATGGGAACGATTATTTGGCTGTGCTTTCGGCCTCAAAATGGGCGCAAGAACGCGCCCGGCGCAACCTTGGCCCCACGCTGATTGAGTGGGTGACCTATCGCGTTGCTGCGCACTCAACTTCTGATGATCCAAGCGCTTATCGACCACAAACCGAAAGCGATGCTTGGCCGCTGGGCGATCCAATCGAACGCCTAAAACGGCACTTGATCTTGCATTCCGATTGGAGTGAGGAGCGTCACACTCAAGCGCAGGCTGAAATTGAAAGCGAGATCATCCGCATTCAAAAAGAGGCCGAAAGCTACGGCACGCTCAACAAAGGCCATGGGCCGGATGCTGAGAAGATGTTTGAGGGTGTCTACAGAGAAATGCCAGAACATCTGGTTCGTCAACGCATTGAATTTGAGAAGTAGGGTTAGATCATGGCACGCATGACAATGATTGAAGCCATCCGCGATGCGATGGACGTGAAAATGGGCCAAGACCAGAAAGTCGTGGTTTTTGGCGAAGACGTGGGCTATTTCGGCGGCGTTTTCCGTTGCACCCATGGTTTGCAAAAAAAATACGGTAAGGACCGTTGCTTTGACGCGCCGATCAACGAAAGCGCCATTGTGGGCGCTGGCATTGGCATGGCGACCTATGGCATGCGCCCCTGCATTGAAATCCAGTTTGCAGATTATGTGCTGCCCGCATACGACCAAATCGTATCTGAGGCCGCACGCATGCGGCACCGCTCAAACGGCGAGTTCACTTGCCCCATGGTTATCCGCATGCCTACGGGTGGCGGTATATTTGGCGGACAAACCCACTCGCAAAGTCCAGAGGCGATCTTCACCCATGTCAGTGGATTGAAAACGGTTATCCCATCCAATCCATATGATGCCAAGGGATTGCTGATAGCTGCGATTGAAGACGACGATCCGGTGATCTTTTTAGAGCCAAAACGGCTTTACAATGGTCCTTTTGATGGCCACCACGAATTGGCCGTTACCCCTTGGTCAAAACATGAAATGGGCGAAGTACCTGAGGGGCACTACACAGTGCCCATTGGCAAAGCCAATGTGGTGGAAAAGGGTTCCGACGTCACAATTCTAGCCTATGGCACTATGGTTTATGTGGCACAAGCCGCAGCCCGTGAGCAAGGCATTGACGCCGAAATCATCGATTTGCGCTCTCTTTTGCCGCTGGATTTGGACACCATTGTTAAATCTGTCGAAAAAACCGGGCGCTGCGTTGTGGTGCATGAGGCAACACTGACTTCAGGCTTTGGCGCTGAGTTGGCCGCTCTTGTGCAACAACACTGTTTTTATTCCCTAGAAGCGCCGGTAAAGCGCGTAGCTGGTTGGGACACACCCTACCCACACGCACAAGAATGGGATTATTTCCCCGGGCCAAAACGTGTCGGCAAAGCGCTTAAAGCTACATTGGAGGCAAAATAATGGGTGTTCATGTCATTAAGTTGCCCGATGTGGGCGAAGGTGTAGCAGAAGCTGAACTGGTAGAATGGAGTGTTGAAGTTGGCGATGTGGTCGCCGAAGACGACATTATCGGCGCGGTGATGACCGACAAGGCCACGGTGGAAATTCCCTCGCCTGTGCAAGGTACCATTTCTTGGCTTGGCGCTGAGATTGGGGATACGGTTATTGTTGGGGCGGACCTGATTAAGATTGAGGTGCTTGGCGAAGGCAATCAACAAGCAGAACCCGCACAAATTGAACCTGCGCCAGACGCAGCACAACCAGCATTGCCTGAAGTGCCAGCGGCCACCAACCCGATTGTCCCCCCTACAAATACAGCACCGCAAGGTCAGCAATTGGCAGTGTCAGAGGGCGGCAAAGTCCTGGCTTCCCCTGCAGTGCGAAAACGCGGGGTGTTCCTTAATCTTGACCTCTCTAAGTTCAAGGGAACAGGACCGGACGGCATCATCACCCACGAAGATCTTGATCGGCACTTGCTGAGCCAGCAGTCCAGTCGTGTCGCCATGACGTCATATGAAAAATCGGTGGATGCTGAGACAACTCAAGTCAAGGTTATCGGCCTGCGACGTAAAATCGCTGAACAAATGAGCCGGGCGAAATCGCGCATTCCCCACATTACATATGTGGAGGAAATCGATGTGACTGAACTTGAGGGGTTGCGGCAAAATCTCAACGCGTCCCGCGAAGAAGGGCAGCCAAAATTGTCTTTGCTGCCGTTTTTGATGCGGGCGATGGTTCTGGCGATCAAGGACCAACCGGGCATTAATGCCCATTATGATGACGAAAATGGCATCATTCACCAACATAAGAGCATCAATATTGGCATTGCGGCGCAAACCGACAATGGTTTGATGGTTCCTGTTGTGCGCAATGTGCAAAATCTTGGGCTTTGGAACAGCGCAGACGAAATACTACGATTGGCCGACGCTGCGCGCAACAACACCGCTAAGCGTGAAGAACTATCTGGCTCAACAATCACCATTACTTCGCTTGGCAAAATGGGTGGCATCGTCACCACGCCTGTCATCAACCATCCAGAGGTCGCCATTATTGGGGTCAATAAAATGGAGACAAAACCTTTTTGGGACGGGGGAAAATTTGTGCCCCGCCAGATGATGAACCTGTCCTCAAGCTTTGACCATCGTGTTGTTGATGGCTGGGATGCTGCGGTTTTTATTCAGCGCATTAAATCACTCTTAGAAAAACCACTGTTGATCTTCTCTTAGTCGAGAAAAACGTGAAGTAAACTTGCATAAATACTGGGGCCATTTGGCCCCTTTATTTTGTCGTAAACACTTTATTACCCATATTCAGGCCATTCTCTGCCAAGGTGGAGATATTTGATGACTATTGGTCTTGCGCAAGCGCGCGATGAAATCGAAAATGTTGGCAGTGTGAACCTGGGTGAACTTGGACAACGCGCATCTAAGTTAGGCGTTGAAATTGCTGACGTAAATGGCATTGTGGCCGATCTGAGTGAGATCGGACAAGCGCAGGCAAAATACATTCAATCAGCGGTCAGCGCGTCCCAACAAATGGATCGTGCGAATCAAAGATTGTCTGCCTCGATGGGCGAAACAAAGCAGTCTGCTGATCGCGCGCGGGATGTCTTGAGCTATAGCGCTGAAAAAGTAGCAGCCACAGTTGAGGGCAGCGCAAAAAAAATGCGGGTCCTCAGCGAAAACGCCATTGAATTTCGGGATACGCTGAGTTCGGTCGATGTGACCGCCAAAAAAGTCCAATCCGCCTCCGTCTCAATTTCCCAGATCGCACGGGAAACCCAATTACTCTCACTCAACGCAAGCGTTGAGGCAGCCAGAGCTGGGGAAAGCGGCAAGGGTTTTGCGATTATTGCCACAGCGGTAAAAACCTTGGCCGATGAAATCCAGGGCTTTGCTAATCAGAATGCGCGGAACCTTGAAAAGCTGATGGAGATCTTGCACGGATTGCAGGGCCGCAGCGCAGAAAATGTTGAATTGGCAACCGCTGCTATAAAAGAAGCAGGCGAGGCTGCGCGCACCGGCGAGCAGTTGAACGAGTTGGTTAGTTCAGTAAGCGTCATGGTCAAAGACATTCAAGGTATGACCGAGCCAGTTGCTGAGAACCTACAAGCGGCAAAATCCATAAGCGAAGAACTTAGAAGCTTGGATGGCACTCTGCAAAAAAGCAATGAACGACTAAGCGTTGCCGGTCGCCGCTCAAACACCATTTTGGGAATTGGCGAAGACTTGATGGAGTTCATCGTCAATAGTGGCGTTGAGACCGAAGACAGCAAGTTTATTGACGCCGCCCAGCAAGTTGCAGCAAAAATTTCTAGCATATTTGAAAATGCAATAGAGCGACGCGAAGTCAGCCAGTCGGATCTGTTTGATCAGAACTACCGCCCAATAGCTGGCACTGATCCACAGCAATTAACCACCCGATATCTTGATTTGACAGATGCGCGCTTGCTCGGGTTGCAAGACAGCGTTCTTAAGCTCGACCCAAGGGTGGCGTTTTGTGCGGCGGTTGATACAAATGGGTACTTACCCACCCACAATTCAATCTATTCAAAACCCCAAAGTAACGATCCGGTGTGGAACGCTGCAAACTGTCGCAACCGTCGCATCTTCGATGATCGAACTGGGCTTTCTGCGGGGCAAAGCACAAAGCCTTTCCTATTGCAAACCTATCGACGCGATATGGGCGGAGGCAAATTCGCGCTCATGAAGGACGTTTCAGCTCCAATTTACGTCGGTGGACGCCACTGGGGCGGCTTGCGCATCGGGTACAAAGTCTAGCACATCAATTTTTTTGACTTTTTGATAAAAAAATTGATTTCTGGGTCAAACTCCGCTTGCCTCTTTAAATCATTGTCGACATACTTTACTCGAAATATTCACACGAATATGACGGGGGCGAGGCATTGGATCAGGGGGAGGTCCTTCTAAAACTAGAAGGCATTTCAAAATATTACGGATCGTTCAAAGCAAACGATCAGATTTCGCTGGAGATTTTGCCCGGCGAAATTCATGCGCTCTTGGGTGAAAATGGAGCGGGCAAATCTACGCTTGTCAAAATGCTCTATGGCAGCTTGCAACCTGATGAAGGTCGGATCATCTGGGAGGGCCAAGAGGTACATGTTCCTAATCCAGCGGCAGCACGCGACTTGGGTGTTGGCATGGTGTTTCAGCACTTCTCACTCTTTGACGCGCTTACCGTGGCGGAGAATGTCGCGCTTGCCCTGCCACCGGGCAAATCTCTAAAACAAGTGGCCAAAGAACTCGAAGAGATCTCAACCTCCTACGGGCTTCCCCTTAAAGCCAACGCCCGCATTCACGATCTTTCAGTTGGTGAACGGCAACGCGTTGAAATTGTGCGGTGTTTACTGCAGCACCCAAAACTCATCATTATGGATGAACCCACATCGGTTTTGACCCCGCAAGAAGCTGAGGACTTATTTAAAGTGCTGCGCCGTCTTTCGGACGAGGGCAAAGCCATTCTTTACATTTCGCACAAGTTGGCTGAAGTGCAGGCGCTGTGCCAAGAAGCAACAATTTTGCGTCACGGCAAGGTGGTGGGAGAATGCGTGCCAGGGGATGAAACCCCGATCAGTTTGGCCAAAATGATGGTTGGCTCAGATATTCATGAGATTTCGCCCCGCGATGTTGCGGTGGCCCATGGCGATGTGATGCTACAGGTCAAATCCTTATCGCTCTCGGGATTAAGCGGGTTCGACACTGCCCTAAAAGACATTAGTTTCATGTTACATGCTGGTGAAATATCTGGTATTGCCGGGATTGCAGGCAATGGTCAAAATGAACTTTTTGACGCGGTTTCTGGCGAACGGGTAAGCGAAGAAGAATGCATACTGATTAAGGGCGAGCCTGTTGGAAATATGGGCATTCAGAAACGGCGCAAATTGGGCGCCATGTTTATTTCGGAAGAACGTTTGGGCCATGCCGCTGTGCCTGAGTTTGCATTGAGTGAAAACGTCATCCTTACCCGGCACGGGCTGGACAAAAGCTTGAACAAAGGTCCATTTGTCTCGCGTCGAGCCGCCAAAAAAGTCAAAGACGACATTGTTGCAAAGTTTGACGTGCGCAAAGGGTCTTCAGATCCCACGGCACAATCCTTGTCGGGCGGCAATCTGCAAAAATTTGTGCTCGGTCGAGAAGTAATGGGTGATGCTGAAATTATTGTGGTCAACCAACCCACCTGGGGTGTTGATGCGGGGTCCGCAGCGCATATTCGTCAGTGGCTGGTTGACTTAGCCGCAAAGGGCGCGGCGGTTCTGGTGATTTCGCAGGACTTGGATGAATTGTTTGAGGTGGCGGATGCAATTGCTACGCTAAACGAGGGTCGGCTATCGCCATTTGTGCCGACGCGCTCGACTGACCGACATAAGATCGGCTTACAAATGACAAGTGGAACCCTTGAGCAGGCCTAAAACAGGTCGATTAAGGATCACTTTGGGGGGAAGGTAGAGTAAATTGAGGTTGGAACTAACAAAGCGCAGCACGCCATCTAGTTTGATGACTTACCTGTCGCCGATCATCGGGCTAGCGTTGGCATTAATTGCGGGTGCGATCATGTTTTCCTTCTTGGGAAAACCACCGCTTGGCGCGCTTTATGCCTATTTTATTGAACCTGTCAGCGAAATGTGGAGTGTGCATGAGCTGCTGATTAAAGCCGCGCCCCTTATTCTGATGGGCGCAGGACTTTGCGTTTGCTATCAGTCAAATAACTGGAACATTGGGGCTGAGGGACAAATGATCATGGGGGGCATGGCCGGATCGATTTTGCCCGTCCTGTTCCCCCAGATAGCAGGACCATTTGTGTTACCTGCTATGTTGATCATGGGTGTTATCGGCGGCATGGCCTATGCTGGCATCCCTGCCCTTTTGAAAACCAAGTTCAAAACAAATGAAATCCTAACAAGCCTTATGCTGGTCTATATCGCGCAATTGATTTTGGATTGGACAGTGCGCGGGCCTTGGCGCAACCCACATGGGTTGAACTTTCCTGAAACCCGCCAGTTCGACGCCTTTGCGCGTCTCCCCGAAATGATCCCGGCGGATGGACGGGCGAATTTTGGGTTTGTCATTGCCGTCGTGGTTGCCTTGTTGATTTGGGTTTTAATGGCAAAAACCATGAAGGGTTTCCAGGTCAAGGTCATTGGTGCAAGCCCACGGGCCGCAAAGTTTGCGGGCTTTGACGCCAAGAACATGGTGTTTTTCGCTTTTCTTTTGGCGGGGGCCACGGCCGGATTGGCCGGCATTGTTGAAGTTGCGGGGGCATCTGGGCAATTGCGCACCACCATTTCCCCAGGATATGGCTTTACCGCCATCATTGTAGCCTTTTTGGGCCGGCTAAACCCCATCGGGGCCATTGTTGCTGGACTGGTTTTAGCGCTCACATTTCTTGGTGGCGAAGCCGCACAAATCTCTTTGGGCGTATCTGACAAAGTGGCACGAGTGTTCCAAGGGTTGATCCTTTTCTTTGTGTTGGCCTGTGACACCTTAATCCTTTATCGCATCCGTTTTGTTGCTTCAAAGATCATTCCAAAAGGAGCCGCATAATGGGTATGACCGAAGCCATTTTGCTGACCATTGCGACAGCGGCGACACCATTGCTTATCGCCGCGCTCGGCGAGTTGGTTGTTGAGCGCTCGGGGGTTTTGAACCTTGGGGTAGAAGGTATGATGATCATGGGCGCGGTGGGTGGTTTTGCCGCCGCTAGCCTTACGGGCAACCCATGGATTGGCATATTGATCGCCATTTTGTTCGGGGCGATCACTTCGCTGGCGTTTGCATTTTTAACTCTTTCCTTGGCCGCAAACCAAGTTGCAACGGGATTAGCACTGACTATTCTGGGACTTGGATTGTCCGGCCTCATCGGAGAGCCTTTCGTTGGGCAAGCGGGAATTAAGCTTTCAAACATCTCCATTCCAGTGCTCACAGATTTGCCACTGGTCGGTCCTTTGCTGTTTGGGCAAGATCCGATTTTTTACATGTCGATTGCCTTGGTGATCGGGGTTGCTTGGTTCTTGTTCAGAACCCGCTTTGGACTTACTCTACGCTCCATTGGCGACAACCACATTTCTGCCCATGCGCTTGGAATTCCGGTTCTGCGTTATCGTTATTTTGCCGTGATGTTTGGGGGCGCATGCGCCGGCCTTGCGGGCGGTCACTTGTCGCTGGTCTATACCCCGCAGTGGGTTGAAAACATGAGTGCGGGTCGTGGCTGGATTGCATTGGCTCTGGTGGTTTTTGCATCATGGCGACCCGCACGGGTTTTGGCCGGTGCCTATTTGTTTGGCGCGGTTTCCATCGGGCAATTGCACGCCCAAGCGCTTGGCGTTGGCGTGCCTTCGCAATTGCTCACTGCTTTGCCTTATATCGCAACCATTGTTGTGCTGGTCTTAATCTCACAAAATGTGCGCACAACCTTGATCAACACACCCGCCATGTTGGGACGGGCGTTTGTACCTGAACGATAGAATCACATAGAAACAAACAGAATTTAACAGGAGGAAGTCATGAGAAAACTACTGATCGGGATTGCAGGGATTGCTGCAATGACCCTTGGTATGGCCTCCGCTGCAGTTGCTGCCGACAAAACAAAGGTTTGCTTTGTTTATGTAGGATCAAAAACTGACGGTGGCTGGACACAGGCACACGACATTGGCCGCATGGAATTGCAAGCGCATTTCGGCGACAAGGTTGAAACAGCCTTTATTGAAAACGTTGCAGAAGGCCCACAAGCCACAGCGGTTATTGAACGTTTTGCACGTGCAAAATGTGATCTGATCTTTACAACAAGCTTTGGGTTTATGGATCCAACGTTGGAAGTTGCTGCTAAATTCCCTGACGTGAAATTTGAACACGCAACGGGCTACAAAAGCGCTGACAACGTAACGAGCTACAACTCACGCTTTTATGAAGGCCGTTATATCCAAGGTCAAATTGCAGCGAAAGTTTCCGAAAAAGGCGTTGCTGGCTATATCGCGTCGTTCCCAATTCCAGAAGTTGTGCAAGGCATCAATGCCTTTACATTGGGAGCTCAAAGCGTAAACCCTGATTTCAAACTGAAAGTTGTTTGGGTCAACACATGGTTTGATGCGGGTAAAGAAGCTGATGCGGCAAAAGCATTGATCGACCAAGGCGTCGACATTCTAACCCAGCACACGGATTCAACCGGTCCTATGCAAGTGGCTGCAGAGCGCGGCGTGAAAGCCTTTGGTCAGGCTTCCGACATGATTGCTGCAGGTCCAGAGACACAGCTAACTGCCATCATTGACACTTGGGGTGCTTACTACATCAAGCGCACACAAGCTGTGATGGACGGCACTTGGGCAACCCAATCAACTTGGGATGGCTTGGTTGATGGCATCTTGCAAATGGCGCCTTACACCAACATGCCTGACGATGTGAAATCAATGGCAGCGGCAACTGAAGCTGCGATCATTTCGGGTGAATTGCACCCCTTCACTGGCCCAGTTACGAAGCAAGATGGTTCAGCTTGGTTGACCGACGGCGAAGTTGCTGAAGATGGCGTATTGCTTGGTTTGAACTTCTATGTTGCAGGCGTAGATGATCAATTGCCACAATAGGTACTGACGCATATTGAGTTTAAGGGCGGTCATTTGATCGCCCTTTTTCTTTGAGCATTTGGTAAAACAGTGGCATTGAAATCCGAACAGCATTATATTTTTGCCCATGAGCAAAAGCCAAATTGATAAAGCAACACTTGCCCGCATGATCAAAGCGGGTGCGAACCAAGAACCGGCTGATCTGGTGATCAAAAACGTTCAGCTTCTGGACGTAATGACAGGCGAGATCAACACATCGGACGTGGCGATTGTCGCTGACCGGATTGTGGGCACCCATTCAACCTATTTAGGCCATCACGAAATCGATGGTGCGGGTCGTTTTTGCGTGCCCGGGTTCATCGATACCCATTTGCATATCGAAAGCTCACTGGTTACCCCACTTGAATTTGACCGGTGCGTTTTGCCCTATGGAGTGACTACCGCAATATGTGATCCGCATGAGATTGCGAACGTTTTGGGGCGTGAGGGCTTAGAGTATTTTTTGGCCTCATCTGAACGTTCTGTGATGGACATTAAGATCAACCTTTCGTCTTGTGTGCCCGCAACGGCTTTTGAAACGTCTGGCGCAGAACTATTGATCGATGATCTGCTGCCTTATCGCGACCACCCAAATGTTATTGGGTTGGCAGAATTTATGAACTTTCCCGGTGTTTTGGCCGCTGCGCCCGAGGTGATCGACAAGCTACATGCGTTCCAAGACGGACACATTGATGGGCACGCGCCGTTGCTTTCTGGTGATGCGTTAAACGGTTATTTGGCCGCAGCGATCCGCACTGACCATGAGGCCACCAGCGCCGCCGAAGCCCGCGAGAAACTTAGAAAAGGCATGGCGATTTTGATCCGCGAGGGGTCGGTTTCTAAAGACCTCAACGCGCTCGCTGAAGTCTTGGATGAAAACACATCTAGCTTCATGGCGCTTTGCACCGACGATCGCAATCCGCTTGATATTCATGAAGAGGGGCATTTGGATAGTCTTATCCGGCGATTGATCACCAAAGGCTGCCCCACCCATCACGTTTACCGCGCGGCCAGTACCTCCGCTGCGCGGATATTCGGATTAAGAGATCGCGGCATGGTTGCACCGGGCTGGAAAGCGGACTTTGCGCTGTTGGATAATTTGGAAGAATGCCGCGTTTCGGACGTGATCATGTCCGGCGAATTGGTTACCGATGAACGGTTTGCCAAACGCGAAATGGTTACCCCGGTTGGGCTGCTTTCTATGAAAGCAGAGCGTCAGACAGCTGAAAGTTTTAAGGTGCCTGTGAAACCTGGGCGTAATTTGACGCCGATGATGGGCGTAAAACCGGGCTTGATCCTCACCTTCCGCGAAGAGGGCACTTTGCCTGTTGAGGGCGGTTTTTTGCAGCCTGACATCGCCCAAGATGCGGTGCAGGTTTCAGTGGTCGAACGGCACGGCAAGAACGGTAATATTGGACATGGATTTGTTAAAGGCTTTGGCCTCAAACGCGGCGCCATTGGTTCCTCCGTTGGTCACGATAGTCACAACATCACGGTGATCGGTGCAACCCATGAAGATATGGCAGTGGCGACCAATCGCATCATTGAAATGCGCGGAGGTTTTGTGGTCGCAGATCAGGGCAAGGTGGTGGCCGAATTGGCACTGCCGATTGCGGGCTTGATGAGCGAACTTGCCTTTGAAGACGTGGCGCATGAACTTGAGAAACTGCGCGAAGCTGCACACGATTTGGGTTGCGTCTTGCCCGAACCGTTCTTGCAGGTGGCATTCCTCGCCCTGCCCGTTATCCCACATCTAAAGATGACAGATCGTGGACTTTTCGACGTGGATAAGTTTGATTTCGTGGATTGAGTTTTTACGCGCTGCTGTCGCGAAGTTTCGGCTCATCCTGCTTTGCGCTCACGCCGCGCGGGCACTTTTTGCGCTCACACCGCGCGGGTACTTTTTGCGCTCACGCCGCGCGGGCTAGTTCCCCTGCACCTCGCGAGCATTTTTCATGCCGCCGTCATGCCTCTGGCGCTA
>NZ_CAKZPW010000131.1:0-3517 GCF_937139385.1 uncultured Maritalea sp.
CCACTTGGCGCAGCGTGGCAGTTTTGCGCACCTGTTTTAGCTGCGCTTTCGTGCAGAGCAACGCTGACCCGATGTAGCAACGTTGCCGGCGGGCAAATCACAACTTGTGCGTTCACTTCATTTGCGGCCAAACGATCTTTGATCACTTCCACTTCCAAGAATGAGCCTGCATCCCCATTCATCTTCCAATTTCCAGCAATTAGCGGCGTGATTTTTTGTGTCATGTTGGTCCCTCACGAAATAAAATTAGTCTTAAGCCAAAACAGCCCATTCTGTCTCTTGCGATTTTCTTCACACCCTGTCTATTATGCGCCGCTCCAAGCTGGGGAATTCTTCAGCTGGAATTCGGCAATAATAATAAACGGATGCGAAATGCTAGATACCTTTAAACGCTATTCAAACACTTGGGTCGCCAAAATCCTGATGGGCTTGTTGATCTTAAGCTTTGGCCTCTTCGGTATCGCAAATGTGTTCACAAATCTAGGGAGCACAAATGTCGCGCGTGTAGGCAATGTGTCTATATCCGCTGTCGACTTTGATCGCGCCTATCGCGGACAGCTAAACGATTTCGCACGCCAATACGGCCAAGTGCCCACGCCCGAGCAAGCAGCGGCCTTTGGCATTCCGGGTTCAGTGATCTCCCAGCTTGCAGGCAATGCAACGCTTGATAACCTCGTTGAGAGCTTTGGCGTTGGCGCATCCGACGAAATGGTTGCAAAACTTGTTGCCGATGATCCAAATTTTTCAAGCACACTTGGTTTGTTTGATCGTCAACGGTTCAACCAAATTCTGCGTCAAAGCGGCTACACAGAAAGCGAATATGTAAACTCGCAAGCTGACAACGCTAAACGCAGCCAGATCATAAACGGTCTATTTGGTGGCATTACCGCGCCAAAAACCATCCTTGAAATCTCAAACAGCTACCAAAACGACAATCGCTCGATCGACTTCTTCACATTGAGTGAAGCAGCGCTCGGCGAAATCGCCGCACCAACAGATGAAGAGCTAACAACCTATTTGGTTGAAAACCAGCAATTCTATCGCACCGAAGAAGTGCGCAACATTGACATATTGGTCCTGACCCCAGAAATACTCGGCAAAACGATTACAGTTTCAGACGCTGAAATCGAGGCGGAGTACGCTAAAACGGGTGCGTCATTTGTTGCGCCACAAACCCGCAACATTAAAACAGTTACCCTTGATAATCCTGGTCAAGCAGCATTGTTGGGCGGCCTTTCCGTCAATGGCCCTGAATTTGCAAGTTTGTTGGCCAACATGGGCCTTGCCGATAAAGTGACCGATCTTGGTCAAGTTGCTCAGGCCGATGTTGCAGATCCTGCCATTGGTGATGCTGCATTTGCGATGGCAAATGAGGGACTGACGGTTGTTGTTGGCGAAACTGGCACAACTGCGCTTTTGGTCTCCAACATTGTTGAAGGTGGTCCGCAACCACTGTACCAAATTCGTGATCAAATCGCACAAGCGGCAGCCGAACGTCAGGCAAAGGCGATTATCGTCGACAAAATCGATGAGATTGAAGAACTTCGCGCAACGCTTTCCCCAATTAAAGAGATTGCAGCGCAACTCGGCCTAACGGCGCAAAGCGTAGAAGTTACACCTTCGGGTGGCGGATTTGCTGCCATTGATGGCCTGCCTTCTGGCGCAACGGCGCGTTTGCTTCCTGTCATTGGGTCAGCTGAATTGGATAAGCTACTTCCTGCAATCGCTTTGAGTGCAGATTCAATGGCTTGGTTCGACCTGAACCAAATCACGGAAGCACGTGACCAAACACTTGAAGAAGTGCGCCCCCTTGTTTTGGCATCTTGGATGCAAGGCAAAAAAAGCGATGCTTTGGAAACAAAGGCAGAGGAACTTGTTGCAGCGCTTAAAAGCGGCGAGGAACTTGAAGCCGTTGCCGCAACTGCTGGGGTTGAAACTCAAACAGCCATCAACCTCAATCGTGGCGGTAACGACGAGATTTCAAGAGAAGTTGCCTCAGCCGCTTTCCAAGGTGGTGAAGGTTACGTTGGTTCAGCCCTTACAGCTGATGGCGAACATGTGATTTTCAAAGTGACATGGCTAAATGCCGCTTCGGCTCAAGAAATCGATGAACAAATGCAAAATAGCATTGCCGCAGGGCTTGCCGATAATGCCTATCAGCAGTTTATCAATGCAAAACGCGATGATCTTGGTTTCAACGTAAATCAAGCAGCAATTAATCAACTCCTGTCGCTCAATGTGGCCGGACAATAACAAACCATAGGGAACTGAGATGCATGACGCACACTATGCCGCCTTTGCTGAAATCTACAATCAAAGCAAATCGCAAGTGGTGTGGCGTCGCGTGGTGGCCGACCTTGAAACACCAGTCGGTGCATATCTAAAGCTCTCTCAAGGACGCAAAAACACATTTCTACTCGAATCCGTTCATGGTGGTGCGACACGCGGTCGTTACTCCATGATCGGGCTAGAACCTGATCTGTTGTTCAAGATTCAGCGCGGCAAAGCCTCGGTTAATTTAAACCCACAGTTCGAGCCCGACAGTTTTGAGCCCTTGCCTGACGCACCCCTTGATGAGCTGCGTTCACTGCTCAAATGCTCAGCCCTTGAAATACCGCAAGACCTGCCGCCTATGTCAGCGGGCATATTCGGCTATCTTGGGTACGACATGGTGCGCGAGATCGAAGACTTGCCTGATGAAAACGAAGACACAATTGGCGCACCAGATGCGCTATTGATGCGCCCTTCTCTTTTGGCGGTGTTCGATACGATCAAAGACGAGCTCTATTTCGCAACGCCGGTACGTCCAAAAGAAGGTGTTAGCGCAGACCAAGCATATGATGCTGCACATGAGCGTCTTGATGGTGCAATCTCTAGACTGTCCAACACCGCACCGCTGGCCAAAGAACGAATTGACACAGCAAACATTCAGTTTGAAAGCAACACCACAAAAGAACAATTCGCTGGCATGGTGGATACAGCGAAGGAATATATTCGCGCTGGCGATGTGTTTCAGGTTGTTTTGAGTCAGCGGTTCACTGCAGACTTCACCTTGCCCCCGGTCGCTTTTTATCGCGCCCTTCGACGCACTAATCCAAGCCCTTATATGTACTTCTTGGACTTTACCGACTTTGCCATCGCAGGTTCAAGTCCAGAGATTTTGGTGCGGGTGCAAGACCAAAAAGTTTCCATTCGCCCAATTGCTGGCACCCGCAAACGCGGCGCAACGCCAGAACGCGATCGCGAAATGGCTGACGAATTGCTTTCGGATCCAAAAGAGTTGGCAGAACATTTGATGCTGCTCGATTTGGGCCGCAACGACGTTGGCCGTGTTTCTGAAATTGGTTCTGTTGAAGTCACTGACAGCTACTTCCTCGAGTATTACAGCCACGTGATGCACATTGTCTCAAATGTCGAGGGCAAGCTAAAGGCGGGCCTTGATAACATTGATGCACTCGCTGGGGGTTTCCCCGCCGGTACGGTATCTGGCGCCCCCAAAGTGCGGGCCATGGAGATC
>NZ_CAKZPW010000132.1:0-10013 GCF_937139385.1 uncultured Maritalea sp.
CCAAAAGCTCATTTTCACCAATGCTGATGTTGGCCACGCTGAAGCGGTCATTGATCGACTTGGCGGCAAAGATGTATTTGACGGCATTTTTGGCATTGTGGAAGCGGATTTTGAGCCAAAACCTTTCCGTCGCCCATATGAAAAGTTCATGAGTGAACACAATGTGGACCCAAAAACTGCCGCCATGTTTGAAGATATGGAAAAAAATCTACTCACCGCCCATGAAATCGGTATGCGCACGGTACATGTTATTCCGGGCGACGAATTTGAGGACGACAGTTTAGAAGACTTTGAACTAGAGCGGAAAGACGACCACGAACACGTACATCATGTGACCAATGACATTGCGCAATTTTTGCAAGCATTCGGCCAGCGCTAAGTACTATATCGCTTTAAATAATCGCTAAGTTGTTGCCCATTTGTGGGCACAAATTTGCGGCGCAAGTCTGAGAGTTGGTCAATCCGATCAACCCTAAAATCGCGAAAGTCTTTGCGCACCGTGCACCAAGCGGTCAAAAGCCATTTTGGCCCGAAATTTGTGAGGGCCAATGGATAAACCTCCCGGCTTGTCTGTCCGCCATCCAATGCACGATAGCTAATCTTGAGCACTAGGTTTTCATCAATCGCCCTGCGCAGTCGACGCAGCGTTTTTGTGGGCATTTCAATGCCTTTTGGCGGCACAACCATGAGATGAGGCGCGTCAAGCTTTGCTTTGTGTCTTTCGGGCACCGCATCACGGATTTTCTCCAGTGCTTCTTTTGCGGCAGTTGACAAATCATCGTCTGCAATCAGGGCCAGTGTTTTGGCGCCTAAAGCGAGTGCTTCTAGCTGTTCAAAGGTGAAGCTGAGCGGTGGCAGATCAAACTCATCCCTTAGCATAAACCCAACACCAGGCTCTGAATCGATCGGTGCTCCTGATCCGATCAGATGTGCCATATCTCGATAAATCGAGCGCTTAGACACCTCAAGTTTTTGCGCAATTTGGCTCGCTGTCAGAGCGCCGTTGGCCGTTCGCAGAATTCTAATTATCCGAAACAGTCTCTCCGCGGGGCGCATCTTTTTAATCCCTAAATCATTGTGGCCACAAGGGTGGCAACAGGGTCATGTTATTCCTCTTTTATCAACAATGGAAGGATATGAATATGAGCACGATTTTTGAGTTGGTCAGCTTCAAGGTGAAGGATCTTGAAAAGGCAACAAAACTGCGCCGCGATGCAATGGAACACGCAAAAAACTTCAAAGGTTTTGTCAATTATCGCGCTTTGATCAACACAGATGATCAAAGTCATTTTTGCGATCTCGTGGAATGGGAAAGCCTAGATGACGCGCAAGCCGCAGCACAACAAGTGATGACGATCCCAGAATTTCAAGCAATGATGTCGGAAATTGAAACTGTGGAAAGTATGAAGCATTTCAGCGTCGATAAGTTCGTCGAATAGCAAGAGGCCCGGCTATAAAGCCGGGCCTTCATGCACATTGTGCAAGTTTACTCGACAACGCAATCGCAATTCTCGTCGGTGATCGTTGGAAGATTGTAGGCATCGCGAACAATGCACCAGGCTTCTTCTGCGGTATCAACAACCGAGAACAGATTGACATCGTCGGGGGAAATTGTGCCTTCTTCAGCCAATGCATCCAGATTGATCACGCGATTCCAAAAATGCGAGCCAAACAGCAGAACCGGAACACGTTCCATACGACCTGTTTGAATGAGCGTAAGCGTTTCAAAAAACTCATCCATGGTGCCAAAACCACCGGGGAAAACAGCAATCACTTTGGCGCGTAGTAAAAAGTGGATTTTCCGCGTTGCGAAATAGTGGAAATTGAAACTAAGGTCAGGGGTGACAAAAAGGTTTGGTGCTTGTTCATGCGGCAAAACAATGTTCAAGCCAATCGAAGGTGCGCCGACTTCGCTTGCCCCTTTATTACCCGCTTCCATTACACCAGGACCGCCGCCGGTGACCACAACATATTCCTTATGATCCATGGTTTCTGAGGTCAGAGATGCCAAACGCGCGAATTTGCGGGCTTCGTTGTAGTATTTGGAGTTCTTTTCCAAATTAGCTTTTTGGACATCGTTTTTTGCCGCCCAAGCTTCAGCACCGGGTGCTGGCAAACGCGCACCACCAAACAAAACCACGGTTGAATTAATGCCGCGCTCACGGAGCCATAATTCTGGCTTGAGGATTTCGAGCTGCAGACGGATAGCGCGCGTGTCTTCAGACGTCATGAATTCTTCGTCAGAAAACGCCAATTTGTACGCAGCAGATTCGGTCTGTGGCGTCCTGGGGACACGCCTTGTGACGCTGATATCTTCTTGCGAGGTGCGTAACGAGGTGTGACGGCGCTTAGACATATATATCTCCAAATTTCTATTACCAACTATTGTACTCACAATCGTATTAACGATCGGTGCTCGTTGGCGGATTGCACATTGTTCATTGTTTCGTGATTGGGCTGGTTGACACCCTTGGCAACACCGCTAATGTCGCCACAAATCATATTGATCAGATGGAGAGCTTAGAAATATGTCATTTGCCGACTTGGCCCAGACCATTGATGCAGCGTTCGATGATCGCGAAAATGTAAATTTGAACACGCAAGGCGCTGTGCGCGATGCTGTAAAGGAAGCGCTTGCGCTGATGGACGATGGCAAATTGCGCGTCGCCGAACAAGATGCAAATGGCGAATGGACCGTTAACCAATGGGCCAAAAAAGCTGTTTTATTGTCGTTCCGTCTAAATGATATGGAAGCCATTCCCGGCGGCCCAGGTGGGGCACACTGGTGGGACAAGGTGCCGTCTAAATTTGCGGGCTGGAGCGAAAACCGTTTTCGCGATGCAGGTTTTCGCGCCGTTCCGGGCTCAATTGTTCGCCACTCGGCGCATATTGCGCCTGGCGCTGTGTTGATGCCATCATTTGTGAACCTTGGTGCCTATGTGGGTGAAAACACAATGGTCGACACATGGGCCGCTGTTGGATCGTGCGCACAAATTGGCGCTAATGTGCACCTGTCAGGCGGTGTGGGCATTGGTGGCGTTTTAGAGCCATTGCAAGCCGATCCGGTGATCATTGAAGATGATTGCTTCATCGGGGCACGTTCAGAGATTGTTGAAGGCGTTCGTGTGGGCAAAGGTTCTGTGATTTCCATGGGTGTTTTCATTGGCCAATCGACAAAAATCGTCAACCGCCATACCGGGGAAATCCATATGGGCGAAGTGCCGCCATACTCTGTGGTTGTTTCTGGTTCAATGCCGGGCAAACCTTTGCCAGATGGCACACCGGGGCCAAGCCTTTATTGCGCGGTCATCGTAAAGCAAGTCGACGAAAAGACACGTTCAAAGACATCAATCAACGATTTGTTGCGAGACTAAATTATGGCCGTCGCCCTTGATTTATTGCGGGACTTGATCCGCTGCAATTCTGTGACCCCAGCAGATGATGGGGCACTGGATGTGCTTGTACGATTTTTGGAACCGCTTGGTTTTGAGTGCACCCGCATTCCTTTTGAAGGCGACGGCAGTTATCGCGTTGAGAACCTGTTTGCCACGCGCGGCACAAAGGGAGCACACCTTTTGTTTGCCGGTCACACCGATGTTGTGCCTGTGGGCGATGCTGATGCGTGGTCGCATGATCCTTTTTCCGCTGATGTGGACGACAATGGCGTGATGTGGGGTCGCGGCGCGGTGGATATGAAAAGCGGGGTTGCTGCTTTTTGTGCTGCCTTGCCCGCGTTTGTTGAAAGCGGGGAAGCGGAAAATTGCACCATCTCGCTGCTGATCACGGGCGACGAAGAAGCAGACGCGGTCAATGGCACAGTGAAAGCCCTAAAATGGGCAACTGAGCAAGGGCACACATTTGATTTTGGCCTTGTTGGTGAACCCTCTAGCGCGGACACTTTTGGTGACACAGTAAAAATTGGTCGACGAGGGTCACTTGGCTTCACGGTTACCGTTGAGGGCGAACAGGGTCATGTGGCTTATCCAGACAAGGCGCGCAATCCATTGCCAACATTGGCTGGTATTGCTCATCATTTGTCCTACGCTAAACTGGATGAGGGCAATGAGAACTTCCAACCGACTAATTTGGAAATCACATCCATAGATGTGGGAAACGTTGCCACCAATGTGATCCCTGCAAAGGGCTCGCTTAAGGGCAATATTCGTTTTAATGATATTTGGGATGCCGATAAACTAGGCTATTGGCTGTCCCAGCAAATCCTCAAAGTGCCTGCAAATGGATGCGATGTTGAACTCAACATCAAGCAACCCGTTTCGCGCTCATTCGTTTCGCACGGGTCTGAACATGTTGATTTGCTGGTCCAAAGTGTTGAAACTGTTGCGGGACAAGTGCCAAAGCGCTCCACCGGTGGCGGCACATCTGACGCGCGCTTTATCGCGGATTATTGCCCAGTTGCCGAATTTGGACTTGTGGGCAAGACCATGCATCAGGTGGATGAACGGGTGCAGACACAAATGGTGCTTGAACTTCAGTCCGTTTATGCCCATTTTCTAGCTAGCTTCGCCAAACAAAGGTAATTTTTGTGAATTCCAATAGCCTCATTGAAGAAATCATCGCCGCAGCCCGCGGATGTTGGGGCATATTGGCGGGAAACCGGGCGATGGCCAATCAACTTGATGGCAGTTGGTCCGGCGTGGCAACGTCTACGATTTCCGTTCTGGTGGCGCTTGGCGCGCAAGCCATGTTGCAGTTGCCCTTGCCTGCGGACGTGATTGCACCCATGCCGCTCTTGGTGCTATTTCACCTTCTGGCGATCAATATTGCTGGGTTTTACGGGGTCTATTTGTTTCTACGCACCAAGGGAAAGCCGTTTGATATCGCCAGTTACATCGCCGCACACAATTGGTCGAATTTCTTCTTTCTGATTATTGCATTGCTCTTGACGTTTGTTCTGCCCGGCTTGATCGGCAGTCTCATTATCACCATCGCAACAGCAGTATTTTATGTGCGTGCGGCTGCATTTCTGCTCGATATTCGCGGTCCTGATCTTGCATTGATGATCGGTGCGCAATTGCTTGCCATGCTTGGCTGTTTGGTGGTGTTGATGTTCCTTGGCGGGATTATTCCGGGCCTTGGCTTTCGTATTATTGGCTAGTGCCTAATAATCGACTTGCGTTAGGTATAGGCCGTGCGCAGGCGCAACTGGGCCACACGCTTTTCTATCGGCAGCATCCAGCGCTTTGCGAAAGTCAGTGGGCGACCATTTGCCTTCACCCACCATTTTGAGTGAGCCAACAAGCGAGCGCACTTGATTGTGCAAAAAGCTGAGCGCGGACACATTGATAAAGATTGTTTCGCCTTCGCGGGTAACATCTAACCGATCCAATGTACGTATCGGCGATTTGGCTTGGCATAGGCTGGCGCGAAAAGTCGTAAAATCATGTTTGCCCAAAACCAGCTGCGCAGCTTCGTGCATCTTCTTTTCATCTAAAGGGGGCAGCACTTTCCAAACACGCATGTGATCAAGCGCGGGGCGCACGCGCCGATTGAGAATTTGATATTCGTAATGGCGAGCTTTCGCTGAAAAACGCGCCTCAAAGCTATCATCAACTTTTTCCCATGCAACAACCACAATGGGTTTTGGCTTTAGGTGAAAGTTTATCGCTTCGGCAACTTTGAATGCATCGACGTCTTTTTCTAAATCAAGATGGATAACCTGACCCAGTGCATGCACACCCGCGTCGGTGCGACCAGCTGCCTGGGTGGCAATTCTTTGACCACAAAAGCGCTCGATCGCATCCTCAACATGATTTTGCACGGCGTTGCCTTCAAGCTGGCTTTGCCACCCCGTATAAGGTGTGCCGTCATATTCAATGGTGAGCTTATAGCGAGGCATTAGCTGAGCACTTTACCTTTGAGCGAACCAGTGCCGCGGATAAATGTTTGTGCATCCATCACACTCTTGCCCTCGCGTTGAACATGGGTCAGCGCAATGGCGCCCTCACCTGTGGCAATGGTCAACATATCATCGACAACTGTGCCGGCAGCGCCTTGGCCCTGTGCCAGTGATGATTTGATCACTTTGATGCGGGTGGGTTTGCCGTTTAATTCAATTTCAAACCATGCGCCGGGGAAAGGCGAAAGCCCACGCACCTTGTTGTGGATGTCTATAGCTGGTTGGCACCAATCGATCCGGGCTTCGGCCTTGTCGATTTTTTTGGCGTAGGTGACGCCCTCTGCAGCTTGGGGAACAAAATGCAGGCTATCCCGTTCAAGCGCAGGTAGCGCACGCCCCATCAAATCCGCACCACGGATCATCATTTGGTCGTGCAGTTCACCAGCAGTCATATTTTCGGAGATTGGGATTTCATCGATTAGACCCACATCGCCCGTATCAAGACCTTCGTCCATTTGCATGACCATCAGGCCCGTTTGGGTATCGCCGGCCATGATTGCACGCTGAATAGGCGCTGCACCGCGCCATCGGGGTAGCAAAGAGCCGTGCAAATTCAAACAGCCTTTTTCCGGTGCGTCCAAAATACGTTTAGGCAACAGCAAGCCATAGGCCACAACAACGGCTACGTCCGCATCCAGCGCTTCAAAGGCTGCAATATCGGCTTCATCTTTAAAGTTTAGCGGGGTGCGCACTTCAAGTCCGAAACCTTCAGCCAGTTCATGCACGGGCGATTTGCGTTCTTTCTTGCCCCGACCCGCCGGACGTGGTGGTTGCGAATAAACGGCAACCACATCATGCCCACGGCCAATAATTTCGCTAAGGGTTGGCACAGCAATTTCTGGTGTGCCCATAAAGATGACGCGCATAATTTATTCTGCCGCCCTTTTGGCCAATTTCTTGAATTTTTTCGTGACCCGCTCACGTTTGAGACGCGACAGGTAATCAATGAACAATTTGCCATCCAAATGGTCGACTTCGTGCTGAACAATCGTTGACAACAGCCCATCGCATGTACGTTCGTGGCTTTTACCTTCTTTGTCCAAAAACGTCACTTTGCACTGGTCTGGACGCTCTACATCCTCATAATACTCTGGGATGGAGAGGCAGCCTTCTTGATGAATGCGAAGCTCTTCTGACAACCAAATGATTTTTGGGTTGATCATAGCCAAGGGCGCTGGCTCTTCTTCTTCGCCTGCTGGGTCCATCACAATAACGCGGTGCATAACACCGATTTGTGGCGCAGCAAGGCCAACGCCGGGCGCATCATACATGGTGTCGAGCATGTCTTTGATGAGAATTTTGATCTCATCATTGATCTCAACAACTGGTGCAGCCACTTCGCGCAAGCAAGGGGAAGGAATATGAAGAATGGGCCGGATAGCCATATTTGAGATCGCCTTTGGTTCAATTTAACGTGTCGATAGGATGAAAGGGCTTTGCTGGTCAAGAAAAGCTTTCATTTTGCGCCTATCTACCTTGTCTATATGTAAGAGTTCTTAGCCGAATTTCCAGCACTGAAATGAGGCGGCAATCGGCGCGAATCAGATAGAATTGGGAAATGGAACAAACTCTCTTTTCCGCCTTTGGGCGCAATTTCTCTGGCACGGAAACGGTGTTGATCTTTTTGGTCGCTCTTTTGGTGCTGTCTGTTTTTGGCATTGTTGCGATTTCGCGCGCAAACCGCAAACGCCAAGACGATGCCATTGCTTTGGCGCAGCGCAATGCCGAAATGGAACGCCACATGGCGGACCTGATGCGCATACAATCGGAAATGACAGGGCGTATGGGCACCATGTCAGAGATTTTTGGTTCACGCACATCCGATTTGGCACGGCTTCTCACAGAGCGGATTGAAGGGGCGAGCCATCGCACCAACCAATCGGTCAATGAAACGCGGGTGAAAACCGAAGAAAGCCTTTCAAAGCTCAATGAACGTTTGGCTGTAATCGACCGAGCTCAAACCACCATCGCTGAGCTTTCAACCGAAGTTGTTTCGCTGCGCGATATTTTGGCCAACAAGCAAAGTCGTGGCGCATTTGGACAAGGGCGCATGGAAGCAATTGTTGCTGATGGTCTGCCGGCGGCAAGCTTTAACTTTCAAGCGACACTTTCAAACAACAACCGCCCTGATTGTTTGGTGACGCTGCCCAATGATGCGCCGAATTTGGTGATCGATGCAAAGTTTCCACTGGAGGCCTGGCAGCGCCTACACGCAGCAGAAACCCCAGAGCAAACCAAATTGGCAGTGGCCGCATTTCGAAATGACATGAATATCCACGTCAAAGCCATTTCAGACAAATATTTCATCCCCGGCGAAACACATGACACGGCCTTCTTGTTTGTGCCGTCAGAAGCAATTTTTGCGGACATTCACGAGCGGTTTGAAGACATTGTGCAAAAAGCGCTGCGCCAGCGTGTGGTGATTGTTTCGCCATCCCTTTTGATGCTTTCAATCCAAGTGGTGCAGGCATTGTTGCGCGACGTGAAAATGCGTGAACAGGCGCATATCATCCAACAAGAGGTTTCCAACTTGCTGAGCGATGTTGGGCGATTGTCTGACCGCGTTTTAAAATTGCAGACACATTTTCAGCAAGCCAACAAAGATGTTGAGCAAATTCTCATTTCTACTGGCAAAGTCACCAAGCGTAGCGAACGAATTGAACAGATGGAATTTGAGGACAGCGCGCCAGAAGCACTGCCCCCACAATAGTCAACTTTCTAAGTGGGTTTTGGTGGCTGCCAGAATTGCTTTGCCAATATTGCTTGCGCCAAACGTACGATAGAGCCACCCCAGAATACCGTTCGCTGATACATTGCTGATGATCAGCTTGTGCGTGACGCCATTGGTGGTCGACGAAAATATATTAGTGTGGCGGGATTGCGTCATCATCAGCGAGCCTGCTTGATAAGCCTCATCGAAATCGACGGTGAACTCACTTGGCGTTTTGTGCTGCGTGATGTTTGAGCGGATCATGATACCTTCATTTGTCTGTATTTTGACCCTCGTTGCTTCTGCCTCAAGCAAAACAGCACTCGAAATGCCGGGCATGAAACCAACAACAGATTGAAAATAGTGCCCGAGGTCTTTTGCCTTCTCCTCCACACCGTCCAATGTGGTGTTCACGGTTTCAGTAGCTTCAAACCAAGTTCCCATTAATTCACTTACCCAACATGTTTCTTTGAAGCTTAGCACATGCATCATGCCACAACGTCAAATTCGGTTCGTCAGCCCAGACAAATTCTTCTAATTTGGTTTTCTGTTTGGAGTTTTTATGACTTTTCTGTTGCCACTTGTTTTGTTCCTTATACCTCTGGCTTTTTCACCAGGCCCGGGCAATCTGTTCTTTGCAGCTTTGGCCGCACGATTTGGAACGAAAGCCACTGTGCCGGCGTTGGTTGGCTACCATGTGGCTACGCTTAGCGTAACGATGGCTGTGGGATTGGGGTTTGAATTGAGCACGGGCAACAATGTCGGCCTGACCAAATTCCTAGCTTCGCTTGGGGCCATATATGTTTTGTATTTGGCCTGGAAACTTGCCACTTCAGACATTTGTGACGCCCCACAGGTTGATCATGCGGCCAGTTTCATCGATGGGTTTTTGTTACTGCTATTCAACCCTAAAGCTTATGTGATCATTGCACTCTTGTTCACCCAGTTTCCGCCAAGCAAGCTCATTCCCGACCAGGCTATTTTCGCAAGTTTTGTGATTGCGACAGCATTCACAATCCACAATTTGGTGGCGTTTATCGTTTGGATTATCGCCAGCGACAAGGTCGGCGCGCGTTTTAGGTCGGGCCAAAACATGCGCATGATGAACTGGGTCTTTGGTAGTCTTTTGGGGGGTGTGGCCATTTGGTTGTTCGTGGCGAACTGGTTCTAAAAATCTGTGCGGGCAGCCAAAGCCTGCGTGAGTGTGCCCTCGTCCAAATAGTCAAGTTCGCCCCCAACAGGTACGCCATGGGCCAATCGGGTGATTTTGACATTTAGACCTTCAAGACGATCAGTCACATAGTGAGCGGTTGTTTGCCCGTCAACGGTAGCGTTGACGGCCAATACCACTTCTTTGACGTCGCCCTGTTCGACCCGGGCAACAAG
>NZ_CAKZPW010000133.1:0-2133 GCF_937139385.1 uncultured Maritalea sp.
CTGTGAGCGCTCAGCAATTGGGCAAACAATTTGTTGTAGCGCAAATAGGGTTAGGCCAACTCTGCGATTTGCTCATCGGTTAAGAAGCCGGGCACGATTGCCACGGGAATGGGTAAAGCATTTGCGCCACGTGCTGCAATGGAGCTCACCAACGGCCCTGGACCGTCTGTGGATTTGGACGAGGCAAGTACCAAAATTGAGATGTCTTTGTCCTCGGCGATGGCTGCCTCAAGCTCATCCGCTTTCGGGCCTTCTCGAATTTCGCGCTCGACCGGGATATCCCCCAATGCCTTGATTCGGGCTTCCGCATCATCAAGCCATCTGTTGGCTTCTTCAAAAGCTTCGGCGCGCATGACGTTTTCAACACCAATCCAATGTTGGAACTGATCCGGTTCAATCACCACCAAAAGCTTGACGATCCCACCGGTGCGCCGCATGCGGCAACCCGCAAAGGTGACCGCGACTGCGCATTCGTCAGTGCCATCCAAAACCGCCAAAAACTTGCGATTGTATTTGGGTCGATCCATTCGTGCCGCATTTTCCATAGCGCGCATGCTGCCATTTGCAGCCCCATTTGCCAAGATGGAAAAAGGGCTGCAAGTTTTTGCTTAGGTTTAGCTTAGAAAACCAACGATTTGGCGCACGTGTTTCATGGTTTCCTCGGCGATTTCACCGGCCCGTTCAGCACCATCGCGCAAAATAGAATCAATTTCATCAGGTTCTGCCAACATGCGGCTAATCTCTGCTGAAATCGGGGCAAGGTGATCAACTGCCAAATCCGCCAACGCAGGTTTGAACACGCCAAAGCCTTGACCACCAAACTCTTGCAGCACTTGCTCGCTGGTTTGGTTAGAAAGAGCGGCATAAATTTCGACCAGATTGCGGGCTTCTGGACGCCCTTCTAGGCCCTCAACTTCTGATGGCAAGGGCTCTGGATCTGTTTTGGCTTTGCGGAGCTTTTTGGCGATCATGTCTGCATCATCCATCAAAGCGATACACGCCATTTCAGAGGGGTCAGACTTTGACATTTTTTTCGTGCCATCACGCAAAGACATAATCCGCATGGCCGGGCCAGAAATCAGTGGCTCGGTAATGGGGAAGAAATCACCATCTTCAAAACCTTCTTCAACGATCTCGCTTTTGAAATCATTGTTGAATTTGCCCGCGATATCCCGGGTGAGTTCAAGATGCTGCTTTTGATCATCGCCCACGGGCACATGGGTGCCGCGATAAAGCAAAATGTCAGCGGCCATCAAGCTTGGATAGGCATAAAGACCCAAAGACGCATTTTCGCGATTCTTGCCCGCTTTGTCTTTAAACTGGGTCATGCGGTTCATCCAGCCAATACGCGCAACGCAATTGAACACCCAAGCCAGTTCAGCATGCTGCATGACTTGGCTTTGATTGAAAATGATTGAGCGCTTTGGATCAACACCAGTGGCGATGTAGGAAGCGGCGACCTCGCGGGTTTTTTGACGAAGGGTCTTTGGGTCCTGCCAGACGGTAATCGCGTGCAGATCGACCATGCAATAGACGGTTTCGATGCCGGACGCCTGCATTTCAACAAAGCGTTTGAGCGCGCCAAGGTAATTACCGAGGTGTAGATCACCCGAGGGTTGGATGCCTGAAAAGACACGGGGGGTGAAGCGCGCGTCGGGGGAGTGCGTTTGGACCGCATCCGTCATGATGTTTCTCCGTCTGGATTTATGGTTGTGGGTGGCTTACCCATGCACCAAAGCGCCGTCAAGGAGAGCCAGATGGATCACGACCACAACACGCCAATTAACGAAAGCCCCGTCAACCCGATGCCGCCTTTGATTGTGGCGATATTTCTTGTCATTATGGGAATTGAAGCTGCGTTTTCAATGGGTTCACGGGGGTTAGTCGGCGGGCCGGAGGCGGTTGGCTGGCGGATTGCGGCGGTTCAGAGTTACGGGTTTTCCGGCGATGTGTTTGATTGGATGATCGAGAACAACCGCTGGCCGATGGAACATGTGCTTCGGTTTGTGACCTATCCGTTCATCCACGGCAGCTTTACCCACGCGATATTTGGCGGGGCGATGGTTCTGGCGTTGGGCAAAATGGTTGGCGAGGCGTTTTCGACGCTTGCGACATTGTTGATCTTTGTGGTGT
>NZ_CAKZPW010000134.1:0-11087 GCF_937139385.1 uncultured Maritalea sp.
ATCGGCTGACCATTGGCTGGGTGCAAAATGTTGTTTGTTGACATCATCAGCACGCGCGCTTCCAACTGCGCTTCCAAAGACAATGGAACGTGCACAGCCATTTGGTCACCGTCAAAGTCGGCGTTAAAGGCCGCACAAACGAGCGGGTGAAGCTGAATGGCTTTACCTTCGATCAATGTCGGTTCAAAAGCTTGAATGCCCAAACGGTGCAAGGTAGGCGCACGGTTCAACATCACTGGGTGCTCACGAATAACTTCGTCCAAGATGTCCCAAACTTCAGGACGCTCTTTTTCAACCAGCTTTTTCGCTTGCTTAACAGTTGTTGAAAGGCCTTTGGCTTCAAGGCGCGAATAGATAAACGGCTTGAACAATTCAAGGGCCATTTTCTTCGGCAAACCACACTGGTGCAGTTTCAACTCAGGGCCAACGGTAATAACAGAACGACCAGAATAATCGACCCGTTTACCAAGCAAGTTCTGGCGGAAACGACCCTGCTTACCTTTAAGCATGTCAGAAAGTGACTTCAACGGACGCTTGTTCGCACCAGTAATGGTACGGCCACGACGACCATTGTCGAACAAGGCATCAACAGACTCTTGCAACATCCGCTTTTCGTTACGAATGATGATGTCTGGCGCACGAAGCTCCATCAAGCGCTTCAAGCGGTTGTTACGGTTGATCACACGACGATAAAGGTCGTTCAAATCTGACGTCGCAAAGCGACCACCATCAAGCGGCACCAAGGGGCGCAACTCAGGCGGGATCACAGGCACAACAGTCATGATCATCCACTCAGGCCGGTTGCCTGAAACGATAAACTGCTCAACAACTTTCAGACGCTTGCCCAATTTCTTAGGCTTCAGTTCTGTCGTTGCTTCAGCGATTTCAACGCGGAGCTGAGCGGCCAACTTTTCCAAGTCAAGCGAAGCCAACATTTCGCGGATAGCTTCCGCACCAATCATTGCTGTGAAGCTATCGGCACCATATTCGTCTTGGGCGTCGATGAATTCTTCTTCAGTAATAAGCTGGTTGACTGAAAACGGGCTCAAACCGGGCTCGATCACCACATAGTGTTCGAAATAGAGCACCCGCTCGACGTCCTTCAATGTCATATCGAGCAACAGCGCAATACGAGATGGAAGTGACTTCAAGAACCAAATGTGGGCAACTGGCGCTGCCAATTCGATGTGACCCATGCGTTCACGACGAACCCGAGACAAGGTGACTTCAACGCCACACTTTTCACAGATAACGCCTTTAAACTTCATGCGCTTATATTTACCGCAAAGACATTCATAGTCTTTTTGCGGACCAAATGTGCGGGCACAGAAAAGGCCATCGCGCTCTGGCTTGAACGTACGATAGTTGATCGTTTCTGGTTTTTTGATTTCACCAAAAGACCAGCTCAGAATTTTCTCAGGGCTAGCAATGTTGATTTTGACTTGGTCAAAAACTTGCGCCTGAGCCTGCGGATTGAAAAGATCCATAACTTGATGGTTCAATTTCGTATCTCCTATGTTGCAGGTGGGGCTGGACGTCTCCAAACCCCGTTATAAACCTGCGGAAAAATTAAGCGATTGATGTTGCTACTAGATTATTCTGCAGCGTCCGCAGGTTGATCTTGTTCGATCTGATCCTGTGGTTCATCATCCTCAAATTCATCTTCAGCCGCGGTGCTCAATTCAACATTGAGACCCAAGGATCTGATTTCTTTGACCAACACGTTAAAGCTTTCCGGAATACCGGCCTCAAACGTGTCATCGCCCCGAACGATTGCTTCGTAGACTTTCGTCCGCCCTGCAACGTCATCCGATTTAACTGTGAGCATTTCTTGAAGCGTATAAGCTGCGCCGTAAGCTTCAAGCGCCCAAACTTCCATCTCACCAAAGCGCTGACCACCAAACTGTGCCTTACCACCAAGCGGTTGCTGGGTAACAAGGGAGTATGGTCCGATTGAACGCGCGTGGATCTTGTCGTCCACCATGTGACCAAGTTTGAGCATGTAAATGTAACCAACGGTTACATCACGGTCGAACTCTTCACCTGTACGTCCATCGATCAAACGAGATTGACCAGAAGCTTCAAGCCCTGCTTGTTCAAGCATCACAACAATGTCGGCTTCTTTCGCACCATCAAATACCGGTGTTGCGATTGAAACGCCCTTGGTGCCCAAATACTCAGACAAACGCACAACACTGTCGTCATCAAGGTCTTGGATGTAGTCATCGTCCGTGTAAAGCGCATTCAGCTCTTCACGAAGTGGCGCTACATTGTTCTGACCTTCACGCTTGTATGTGTCATACATCGCGCCGATTTTGCGGCCCATGCCAGCACAAGCCCAACCAAGGTGAGTTTCCAAGATCTGACCAACGTTCATCCGGCTTGGCACGCCAAGCGGGTTCAAAACGATGTCAACTGGTGTACCGTCTGCCAAGTGAGGCATATCTTCAACAGGCATGATGCGAGACACCACACCTTTGTTGCCGTGACGGCCAGCCATTTTATCACCAGACTGGATTTTACGCTTAGTCGCAACAAAGACTTTAACCATCTTCATTACGCCTGGTGGCAATTCGTCACCACGCTGAAGCTTATCAACCTTGTCAATGAAACGTTGCTCAAGCTGCTTCCGGCTGTCTTCATATTGGCCCTGCAATGCTTCAATTTCAGACATCACATGGTCATCATCAACCGCAAACTGCCACCATTTAGAACGTGGCTGGCTTTCAAACACAACGTCATTCAACTTTGTGCCTGCAACATAGCCTTTAGGGCCGGCAGTTGCTTCTTTGCCGAACAACATTTCTTTCAAACGCGCATAAACGTTACGATCAAGAATTGACTGCTCATCGTCCCTATCTTTGGCAAGACGTTCAATCTCTTCGCGCTCAATAGCCATCGCACGTTCATCTTTGTCGATGCCGTGACGGTTGAACACACGAACTTCAATCACTGTGCCCGCATCCCCAGGAGGAACACGCAATGATGTGTCACGCACGTCAGAAGCTTTTTCACCAAAGATAGCCCGCAAAAGCTTTTCTTCAGGTGTCATTGGGCTTTCGCCTTTTGGTGTGATTTTACCCACCAAAATGTCGCCCGCTTCAACGTCCGCACCAATGTGTACGATGCCCGCTTCGTCGAGGTTTTTCAAAGCTTCTTCTGAAACGTTTGGAATATCGCGAGTGATTTCCTCAGGACCCAATTTGGTATCCCGCGCCATCACTTCGAACTCTTCCAAGTGAACAGACGTGAACACGTCATCTTTCACAATGTTTTCAGAAAGAAGGATCGAATCCTCATAGTTGTAGCCATTCCAAGGCATAAACGCGACGAGCACGTTACGGCCAAGAGCCAAATCGCCCATATCAGTTGATGGACCATCAGCAATCGTATCGCCCGCATCAACATGATCACCCACTACGACCAATGGACGTTGGTTGATACATGATGATTGGTTTGAACGCTGGAACTTCATCAATGTGTAGATGTCCACACCAGACTTAGAAGCATCAGTTTCTTGCGTTGCACGAATAACGATACGTGTCGCGTCAACCTGATCAACGATACCTGGACGTTTGGCAACAATCGCCGCACCTGAATCGCGTGCCACAACGGCTTCCATGCCAGTACCCACAAACGGCGCCTGTGCACGAAGCAATGGCACAGCCTGACGCTGCATGTTTGAACCCATCAATGCACGGTTCGCATCATCGTTTTCCAAGAATGGAATAAGCGAAGCCGCAACCGAAACAACCTGTTTCGGCGAAACGTCCATCAAGTCAATCGCTTCGCGTGGTGTCAAAGACACCTCACCCGCGTGACGTGAAGTTACAAGATCGTTTTCAAACGAACCATCGTCGTTAAGCTTGGCGTTAGCCTGCGCAACATTGTATTTTGCTTCTTCCATTGCTGAAAGATAAACAACGTCATCAGTCACTTTGCCGTCGATAACTTTACGGTAAGGCGCTTCAATAAAGCCGTATTTGTTGACCCGTGCGAATGTGGCCAAAGAGTTGATCAAACCAATGTTTGGACCCTCTGGAGTTTCAATCGGACAAATACGTCCATAGTGCGTTGTATGAACGTCACGTACTTCAAAACCAGCACGCTCACGTGTCAAACCGCCAGGGCCAAGCGCTGAAAGACGACGCTTATGCGTGATCTCTGAAAGCGGGTTGGTCTGATCCATAAACTGTGAAAGCTGTGATGAACCAAAGAACTCACGCACCGCAGCGGCTGCTGGCTTTGCGTTGATCAAATCTTGCGGCATCACTGTGTCAATTTCCACAGATGACATACGCTCTTTGATCGCACGTTCCATGCGCAACAAGCCAAGACGGTAATGGTTTTCCATCAACTCGCCAACTGAACGCACACGACGGTTGCCAAGGTTATCGATATCATCGATATCGCCCTTGCCGTCACGAAGGTTCACCAAAGTACGAACGACTTCAACAATGTCTTCTTTGCGTAGAACACGAACAGTGTCTTCACACTCCATGTCCAAACGCATGTTCATTTTCACACGGCCAACCGCTGAAAGGTCATAACGTTCAGAATCAAAGAACAATGATTCAAACATTGCTTCAGCAGTTTCGATGGTGGGCGGCTCGCCCGGACGCATCACGCGGTAGATGTCAAACAATGCATCTTCACGAGACTCGTTTTTGTCGAGCGCCAATGTGTTGCGCAAGTAAGCGCCAACATTCACGTGGTCGATATCGAGCACAGGAACAGCGTCAAAACCGGCTTCAACCAATTTAGCCAAGTTTGCATCATCAAGTTCGTCACCAGCTTCGAGATAAATCTCGCCAGTTTCGTCATTGATCAAATCTTCTGCAACATAAGAACCGAACAAATCAGCATCTTCCACCAAAACGTGGGTCATGCCGCCTTCGTGCAACTTTTTCGCTGCACGTGCTGACATTTTCTTGCCAGCTTCGTGCACCACGTCACCAGTATCAGCGTCGATGATGTCTGCGATTGGTTTTGTGCCACGCACTTTTTCCCAATCAAATGGCTGACGCCATCCACCGTTCGCACGCTCATAAGTGATCGTGTTGTAATATGTATCAAGGATTTCCTCTGCATCCATGCCCAAAGCTTTGAGCAAAGAAGTTACAGGGATCTTGCGGCGACGGTCGATGCGGGCATAAACAACATCTTTCGCGTCAAATTCAATATCGAGCCAAGAGCCACGGTAAGGAATGATACGCGCAGCAAACAAAAGCTTACCTGAAGAGTGTGATTTGCCTTTATCGTGATCAAAGAACACACCAGGTGAACGGTGCATTTGAGAAACGATAACACGCTCGGTACCATTGACCACAAATGTACCGTTACCGGTCATAAATGGCATATCGCCCATGTAAACATCTTGTTCTTTGATGTCTTTTACAGACTTCGCGCCTGTTTCCTCGTCGATTTCAAATACGATCAAACGAAGAGTGACCTTCAAAGGCGCTGCAAATGTCATATCGCGTTGGCGACATTCATCTACATCATATTTAGGCTGTTCAAATTCATAAGACACAAAGTCCAAGGACGCTGTGTTTGCGAAGTCAGAAATTGGAAAAACTGACTTGAATACAGATTGAAGACCTTCGTCACCACGACCACCCTCAGGTGCGTCTACGATCAAGAATTGATCATATGATGCTTTTTGAACTTCAATTAGGTTTGGCATTTCGATGACTTCTCGAATGCTGCCAAAGGATTTGCGTACTTTACGACGACCTTGATAGTTGGTGGTCATGCCCGCTCCTATGTTTTGAAATGCTTTAAGGGCAACTGTCCAGAATACCGAAAATTATCTTCGGTACTCGGGACATCTGCCCTATTGTTTGTTTACCGCAACTTCGCCCGCCAGATGCAACGGACCAAATTTATTACGCTCAATTACGCTGAGCGAAAGGAAGCGGCGCGGCGCTTATACCGCGCCACTTCCAAAGACTTACTTAAGCTCGACGCCTGCGCCTGCAGCTTCAAGTTTAGCTTTAAGCTCTTCAGCTTCAGCTTTCGCGATGCCTTCTTTAACAGGCTTCGGTGCACCTTCAACAAGGTCTTTAGCTTCTTTCAAGCCAAGACCAGTGATTGCGCGAACTTCTTTAATCACGTTGATTTTCTTGTCGCCAGCAGAAGTCAGAATTACGTCGAATTCTGTTTGCTCTTCAGCAGCTTCAGCAGCAACACCGCCAGCAGCAGCAACAGCTACTGGAGCAGCGGCAGAAACGCCCCATTTTTCTTCCAACATTGTTGAAAGCTCAGAAGCTTCCAAAACTGTAAGGGCAGATAGATCGTCAACGAGCTTTGCTAGATCAGCCATTGTATTTTCCTTATGTATTTCAATTCGAACTGTGGTTGTGATGCGAAGGCGCTATGCCGCTTCTTCGCCCTTTGTAGAATATGCTGAGATAACTCGAGCAATTTGCCCGCCAGGTGCATTGAGAATTGCGGCGATGTTTGTTGCAGGCTGTTTAACCAGACCAGCAAGTTTCGCACGTAGTTCATCAAGACTTGGAAGTTCAGCCAATGCCGCAACCTGTTTAGGGTCGAGTTTGGTTTCACCCATCGCGCCGCCAAGAACGACATACTTGTCGTTAGCCTTAGCAAACTTGGCAGAAATCTTTGCTGCCGTGATTGGATCTTCCGCATAGGTTAGAACTGTTGGACCGGTGAGATATTCACCAAAATCCGCAATTTCAGCATTTTCAAGAGCGAGCTTGGCAAGGCGGTTTTTCGCAACTTTAACTTGGCCACCAGCTTGTTTCATCTGCACGCGCAGATCTTCCATTTTGGCGACTGTCAAGCCTGAATAATGAGCTACTACGACAGAACCAGACGCGTTGAACGCATCTTGCAATGACGATACCAGCTCTCGCTTTTCCGCTTTATCCACTGCTTCTCTCCACTAATGATCCGAGAAACTTCTCGAACCGTTTCAGTTTTGATGCTTTGCTGCCTAAATAGTTCCAGACCAGCTAAAGCAACGGTGAAATGCCTGCCAACCTGAAATGTCCAAACAAAGCTTGGTCAAAACTGGTTTGTTCGAACCGAAACATCCTTGCCCATTCGGGCGAATTCTGTGTCGATTGTCACGCCGTCTATTGTTGGCTGGAATATTAAGTTCCCAAAAAGGAACGCCTACAGTCTCGGACAGGTCTTAATCCAAACCCCTAAAGTTCGGGGTTTGAAATCGGGTGATTAAAACCACCCGAATTCTTGTGTAGGGCGCCTAAACGCCCGCCATCTTAAAAAGCCTTACGCTTGTACAGATGACACATCAACATGAACACCAGGGCCCATTGAAGATGTCAGCGCAACGCGCTGGATGAATGTACCTTTTGCGCCAGATGGTTTAGCTTTCTGAACCGCATCAGCAAAAGCTTTTACGTTTTCAACCAACTTTGCGTCATCAAACGATGCTTTACCAACACCAGCGTGCAAAATACCAGCTTTCTCAACGCGGAACTCAACTGAACCTGCTTTAGCAGCTTCAACAGCAGTTCTCACGTCAGGTGTCACTGTGCCCACTTTAGGGTTTGGCATTAGGTTACGAGGACCCAAAACTTTACCCAAGCGACCAACAAGTGGCATCATGTCTGGTGTTGCAATGCAGCGATCAAAGTCGATGTTGCCCTTAAGCACTTCATCAACAAGCTCTTCTGCACCAACAATATCTGCACCAGCAGCTTTTGCTTCGTCAGCTTTCGCATCGCGAGCAAAAACAGCAACACGTGCTGTACGGCCTGTACCATTTGGAAGCGCAACAACGCCGCGAACCATTTGGTCTGCGTGACGTGGATCAACACCCAAGTTGATGGCCACTTCAATGGTCTCATCAAACTTTGCTGTTGCATTGCTTTTTACAAGCGCAATAGCTTCTTCCAACTTGTAGAGTTTTTTGCGGTCAACAGCTTCACGAGCAGCGACGGTACGTTTACCTAGTTTAGCCATTCTCGTTACCCCTGAACCTCAAGACCCATAGCGCGAGCTGAACCTGCGATTTGTGCCATCGCTGCCTCAATAGTGTCCGCGTTTAGATCTTGGATTTTCTTCTCTGCAATTTCGCGCAACTGGTCTTGCGAAATAGAACCCGCAACTTCGTGACCAGGCTTTTGTGAACCTTTAGGCAAGCCCAAAGTCTTCAACAAGAAATAGCTCACAGGCGGTTGCTTCATTGTGTAGGTGAAGCTTTTGTCCGCAAAAATGGTAATTGTCACCGGAATAGGTGAGTTCTTTTCCATTTCCTGAGTTGCTGCGTTGAAACCCTTACAGAATTCCATGATGTTCAAACCACGTTGACCCAATGCAGGGCCAATCGGGGGTGACGGCGAAGCTGCGCCAGCCGGCACTTGGAGCTTCAAATAGCCCTCAATCTTTTTTGCCATTTTGTTGCCTTTTCAAATGCGCCCGCACCATGCGGACATTCACAACAGCGTGGTGCAAGGTGTAATGTGCTGATTTGGCCAACCAGCACCCTCTCCCACACAGATTTAATGGTTAGGCTTTTTCAACCTGACCATATTCCAATTCAACCGGTGTAGCCCGACCGAAAATAGAAACTTCAACTTTAAGACGCGCGCGTTCCTCATCAACCTCTTCAACCACACCGTTAAAGCTGGCAAACGGACCGTCCGACACGCGAACGCTCTCACCAACTTCAAAGCTGATTGAGGGCTTAGGCCGCTCAACGCCTTCTTGTACTTGATGCAGAATTGAATTCGCTTCAGTTTCTGAAATCGGGATCGGCTTATGCTCAGATCCCAAAAAGCCAGTTACTTTTGGCGTATTCTTGATCAAGTGAAATGTTTCATCCGTCAGTTCCATTTTAACAAGAACATATCCGGGAAAGAACTTGCGCTCTGCGTCAACCTTACGGCCGCGGCGCACTTCAACAACTTTTTCAGTTGGAACAAGCACATCATCAAACAAATGATCAAGGCCCGAAGCCACGATCTTTTCTCTGATAGATTCGGCGACTTTGCGCTCGAAGTTTGAATAGGCCTGGACGATATACCAGCGTTTTGCCATCAGTAAAAAACCTAACCGTTCACTATTAAGGCTTAGCCAATGCTAAGCAGCAATCCTACAAACCAAGCAACAACTTGATCCGCCGCCAAAAAGAACACACTGGCCAATGTCACCATGATCAAAACCATGATGGTTGAAACCATAGTCTCATTACGGGTCGGCCATACGACCTTTGCAACTTCCGAACGGACTTGCTGCAAAAATGTGAACGGATTTGTCCGAGCCATAAAATTCCCTTGAGTTTCAACACGAAACCTATGTCCGTGTGCCCATAACCAAATAGCCGCGCGAGTCGCCCGCACGGCTGGAAGTGGTGTAATAAACCTTAAGAAATCAAAACGCAACCCCTTTTGGCACATGCGTTGCGCATCATTGCATGTCATTCCACGCCAAAGCTAAACCAAGCGAGCTCTAATCAGTCCGCGCAGCGAATTGCCAACATAAAACTCTCTCGCCTCACGTAAATCGTTCGGTTGCAAAACCATTTCACGGGCATTGCCACTTTCCAGCAGCTCCTGGCGCAAAATACCGGGCAATAACCCAGAGGACAAAGGCGGCGTAAGAAGCCCCTCACCCATATCAGCAAACACATTGGTAATTGTGCCTTCGCACACGTCACCTCGTTCATTTAAAACGATATACTCATCCAAACCATCCGGCAGATCCGCACGTAGCTGATTATAAAGTTCACGCTTGGTGGTTTTGATTTTCAGCCAAGGGTCGTCCGCATGAACTTGCTCACTCGCAATTGACACGCGCCAAACTGTATCTTCTGGCAGCGGAACAAAATCCCAAGTTTCAATTTTCACATCATTGTCAAATCCAACAGACAGGCGCATCCGCTGGGGCTTATCTCCCCGGATCACATCCAAAATGCTTTTGATGTTTCCCGCTTCAATACCTAAACGTGCACATCCGCCCGCCAGACGTGCCAAATGCAAATCCAACCGATGCACCCCTTTATCCGGGGTCCAAAGCATAGTCTCAAAAACCCTTAGGTCTTTTGGAGCGTGGTCGCGAAGCGCGCTTTCCATAATGCCTCTTCATATTCAGATGCCGCAGTGCTGTCATAAACAACACCGCCGCCCACATTCAACCTTGCGCGGCCATTTTCAACCAATAGCGTGCGAATGGCCACATTAAATTCGGATTGACCATCTGGCCCCCACCAGCCAATGGAGCCACAATATATGTCACGCTGCCAAGGCTCCAAATCCCTGATAATTTCCATTGCCCGAATTTTTGGTGCGCCGGTGATCGACCCACACGGAAAAAGAGCCTGCAATATTCCACCCAATTGAATGCCGCACTGCAATTGCCCCTGCACCAAGCTGGTCATCTGATGAACGGTTGCAAAGCTTTCCACATGGAACAACTCTGGCACATTGACCGAACCAATCTCACAAATCCGCGACAAGTCATTGCGCATCAAATCAACGATCATCAGGTTCTCAGCACGGTTTTTCTCGTCGCTGGCAAGAAACGCTTTGCGCCGAGCATCTTCCTCAAGATTTGCGGATCGCGGTTGCGTCCCCTTCATGGGGCGGGTTTCAATAAGACCGTCCGCAGAGGTACGGAAAAACAACTCGGGTGAGCGCGACAGCAGATCTGGCAAGCCCTCCTGCAGGACCAGGGCGCCATGGTTCACCTGCTGGCGCGCCGTCTTGCCCGAGAGTTCGTCGTTGTAGGCCCGTTCGAGGCCGGTGGCGCCCCGGACCCGGTTCAAGTAGCCGGTCACCGCCGCGTACAGCTCACCCTCCGGGTAGACCCGCTGGAGCTCGTAGCGGTCGTCGCTGGGCACCGATTGCGCCAACAGCACCCCATCGGCGGTGGCCATCGTTCCACGCGGCCGGCTGAAAGCCTGCGTGATGGGCCGGTCGTTGTCAGGCTTCGTGTTGAGGCTTCCGGCCCGGAACACCTGGATGTAGTTGAGCTGGGCGAAGAGCGCGCAGAAGATCACGATGATGAAGGCACCGAGTCGGCGAATCGAGCGATCCATCAGGCCACCGCCATCTCTCGACGTGCCGGCGCCTTGGGGCGGCTGTTGTCGTTGC
>NZ_CAKZPW010000135.1:0-12083 GCF_937139385.1 uncultured Maritalea sp.
CCTGAAGCCCCGTCACTGCAGTCGCCAACGCACCATAAATACCCATTACATTCTCCTTTTGATCACGACGCACGCATCTGTTGCCAAATAGAATGCAATTACAGTGCCAGATTCATAACGCCTTGATTCAAAAGGATTTCATTAAAAACACACGGCACCAAACGCCTGTTATGCGGCAGATTCAGCCCGGCACACGGCAAGTTTTACCCACCACGCAACAGAATGAACCAAACACATATTGTCTGGCTTGCGGGCGCAACCATTCTCAGCTATGAGCAATTCAACGTTTATGCGCCCTGCCATTTGGGGCCCAACCTCAAGGTGCAAAATGCTTTTTGCAAGCGCAAATGAGTATCAAGAGAGCCCGCAAAAAGCGGTGACGACCTTTGGTATGTCTGGCGTTGGCAAAACCATGGTCGCCAGTCAGTTGCGCCGTTCAGGTTGGTTTCACTATTCTGTCGATTATCGCATTGGCACCCGCTATATGGGCGAGCATATTGTCGATAACTTCAAAAAGCGGGCGATGCGCGACCCATTTCTTGCGGGCCTATTGCGCTCCGACAGTATTTATATTGGTTCAAACATCACGTTCCACAACTTGTCACCCCTTTCGACCTATTTGGGACAACCTGGCGATCCAGAAAAAGGTGGGCTTGAATTTGCCGAGTTCAAACGCCGCCAAGCCCAACACCGCATTGCTGAAATATCGGCTATGCAAGATACCGCCTATTTCATCAAACGTGCGCAGGACATTTATGGCTATGATCACTTCATAGCTGATACGTCCGGTTCATTCTGTGAAGTGGTTGACCCCAACGATCCAAACGATCCGGTAATCCAAGCGGTCACACCTCACACTGCCCTTTTGTATATTCGTGGCACACAAGAAGACGAACAACGTTTGATTTCAAACTTTGTCAAAGCGCCCAAGCCCATGTATTATAGCCCAGACATGCTTGAAAACGCTTGGGGCCGGTACAAGGCCGAAAAGAACATTGCTAACGATAAAGATGTGGACCCAGACGATTTTGCTGTTTGGGGCTTCGCCGCCCTTGTGCGTCATCGTTTGCCTATTTATCAAGCGATCGCCGACAAATTTGGCTACATCGTAGAAGCACGCGACTATGAAACCATCCGCGACGACAAAGATTTCGACGCGATGATGATGATGGCGGTTGCACACCGCCATGCTGGTTGAGTTCTTAACCTCTTCCGCCTAAATCTTCTTTACCCTTAAATGTTGAAAACCCAGATCTGACCCGTCAGATTTTTAGCAACTCAAATTGGAGTATTTCCATGCCCATCAAAATTCCCAACGATCTGCCCGCTCGCAAAGTGCTGGAAGCAGAGGGCGTTATGGTAATGGACGAAGATCGTGCTGCCCGGCAAGATATTCGCCCGCTGCAAATTGGTTTGCTCAATCTCATGCCCAACAAAGAGCGCACAGAAACGCAGTTCACAAGACTGATCGGTGCAACGCCTTTGCAGGTAGATCTCACTTTGGTGCGCATAACCGAGCATCAATCCAAGAACACACCTCAAACGCACCTCGAAAGCTTTTACAAAACTTGGGACGAAGTGAAACACCGCAAGTTTGACGGTTTCATCATCACCGGCGCCCCCATTGCGCATTTGGAATTTGAAGATGTGGGCTATTGGGACGAGATGAAAGAAATCATGGATTGGACGCGCACCAATGTGCACACAACCATGTTTGTGTGCTGGGGCGCGCAAGCGGCTTTGCATTACTTCCACAAAGTTCAACGTTTCCGCCGGCCTAAAAAGGCCTTCGGTGTCTATCGTCATCAAGCAGCTGCAACTGCCTCGAAATATCTTTTGGGCTTTTCAGACGATTTTGCCATTCCCGTTTCGCGCATCAACGATATCGACGAAGCGTCGGTGCCAAAGGATTTGGAGATTTTGGTGAGTTCGAGCGAAGTGGGTCTTTGCTTGCTGGATGATGCAGAAAATCGCCAGTTGTTCATGCTCAATCACCTCGAATATGATCATCGCTCTTTGGCTGAAGAGTATTTGCGTGACAAAGAAGCAGGGCTCGACATCCAACCGCCGATCAACACTTTTCCGAACGACGATGTGACCAAAGAACCGTTAAACCGTTGGCGCTCACATGCCTATTTGCTGTTCGGCAACTGGATCAACCAGATGTACCAAACAACCGAATATGATCTGGATAATATCGGCAAATAATCGCGATATCTGATTCACATCATCAGCAAACACAGCCAAGCGATTGATTTCTCAACGCTTGGCTTTTTTGCGCCTACCAAATTCAACCACCGCATCAAATTGGCTTGTTACGTGTTGGCGCACAACAGCATTCCGATCCGCGCGATCAACGATTAGTCACTCCATTATGGCAAGCCGTCCCGCACTTGATGGGGGACCAGTTGGATTATCGCCCCACCTTGGACTTTTCGCCCTTCGCCAAAATCACACTTGCAATATATCTAATAGATACATATATACCATCCAGACCGATTACTTTGGAGCAAAAATATGAAACGTGTTTGGTATGTTGTGGTTCCTCTTTTCATTTTGGTTGGAGCGGTTGGCGTGCTTTATTCCCAACTTCAACCTGCACTACCCAAGCCGACGGGCCCCAACATTGTGGGCTACCAACGATTTGCCGTGGAACAAGGCGAGCGCTGGGTTGATTTGCAAATCTTCTATCCAGCGACTGCCAAAACCGACCAACAGCCCCAAGCGATCCCCGTGGAGTTGGCGCAAGAGTTTGGCAAGGCCTACAACGCTCCAACCATCGCTATGCAAGACGAGCGGGCCCTGCCCGCTTACACAGACGCACCTGTGGCCAATGGTCAGCACCCAATTCTCGTCTTCAATCACGGTCACGGTATGTATGCCACTCAGAATAGCCACCAGATTACCGAACTGGCCAGCCACGGGTACATCGTTATTGCCCTCAACCATCCCCGCCACAGCTTATTGAGCAAAAATGAAGTGCAAACAGTTCTTCGCGGTCCGGACATCGCCGATTATGAAGATGATGAGATAAAAACACTCCTATTGCGCCAACAGCGCGGTAACAACGAACTGCGCGCCGCCAATTCACTCAACGAATGGAATGTAGCCATGAGCGCAATTCAACAAGAAGCATTTGCAGACATTGTGGACCAATTCCCCGAGTGGATTGAGAACAATAGTCTGGTGCTGAACGCTTTGCCAAAACTACAAACGGGGGAAATTGAAAATGCGTTGGCTGGCAAAATGGACCTCGATAAAATCGGATACTTTGGCCACTCGTTCGGCGGTGCGGTTGCAACCCACATGGGCATGAACGACGAGCGCATCAAAGCCGCCTTCAATTTGGATGGCCCCGTTTTCACCTGGTCATTGAAAGAAAGCCCAACCGCAAACTTCTGCTTCGCATATGCAGACTCCAACAACCAAGCCGGCATCCCAAGCGATTTCTCATGGGCCAACCGCCAAATCGCCATCGCCACCCATGGCTGCGAGCGCACGTTTAAAGGCGCATCTCACATGAATTTCAGCGATCTCAATGAGATCAAAATGATGAAATGGCTCGGACAACTAGGGCCGATCGACAACATAGCAATGCGCGAAAACCTCAATGCATCTTTGCTTCAGTTCTTTAACCTGCACTTGCGCGGCACTGGCGAAATCGCCAAGCTTGCGGGCACCGAACTGATTCAACACTGAGTACGCCATGCAAGATATGATCATTTTAGGGCTCCTCGCTTACAGCGAGGCCAGTCTTTATGACCTAAAAAAGACCATGGAGCGCTCAACGACGATGTTTTACAACACATCAATCGGCTCCATCCACCCAGCCCTGATAAAGCTCGAAAAACAAGGCTATGTAACGAGCCAAAAAGAAGCAACAGGCAAGCGCATCAAAAAAGTCTACAAACGCACCCCAGAAGGCGCTGAAGCGTTCCAGGCGTGGATCAGCGAACCCATCGCCGTGTTCAAAACCCGCGACGAAAGCATGTTACGCTTATTCTACATGGGCCATATCAAAGGCGATGTGAGCACCCACATCCAACTCTATATCGATGAGGCGGATCAATGGATTGTTTTGCTTGAAAGCATGCTAGCCGCACAAGACCTTTCAACAGTGCCCCAAGAACTCAAAAAAGTAGCCTTCTTCCAATTCGCCACCATGCGCTATGGTCTAGATACGATCAAATTCGGCAAACAATGGTACAAACAATTGTTGATTGATTATCGCGCGCAACAATTTGATTAAACACGGCCAGCAATCGCTGTGCGCCGCTCTGCCAATCCAACCGTCAACCACCACACCAAACAAGCCCCTGCCCCAATGGTCACCGCCACATACATCATTGGAATTGGCGAGGCACTGGTCAGCGAGAACGCACCAAGAAGCGTTGTAAGCATACCAGCCATTGACCCAAGCGACTGATCAAACGCGGCTAGCCGCGCTGCGCGTTCTTTGGGTTGCTGAAACACATACCCCATAATCGACACTGAAAAACTGGTCTTAGAAAGCGTCAGCAACATAAACATCAACGGGATCATATAAATCGAAAATGGTGACGGCACCGCAAATGCCAAGCCCAAAAATCCAACAACCACGCCAAACCACGACAAAGCGATCATCCCGGACGGAAAACCCGACGGCTTTTTGCCCCAACGCACGAAAGCTAGATTGACCAACAAGCCGGTCGCCGCAGAAAGGGACAACGCAACCGATAACAGTATTTTGGGCACTTCGAACAAGTTCAACGTATAGGGCATCAAGTTCGACATCATCACCGAAAGGCCACTGACCCCAACAATGGGCACGCCCATCAACAACCATATCTTTAAGCCAACACGCGCGCTCGTCGTTTCCGGCTTTGCGCTAACGGCTTGGCTCGACTCTTCTACGCCAGCAAATTTGCCCATCACCACCAGTGGCAACACCAAAATGCAAGCAACAGCACTCACGACAAACACGAACTTCTCGCCAATCACCACGCCAAGCACACCGCCCACCAACGGCGCTGCGATGCGCGCGCCAGAGTTCGTTAGGTTAGTCCAAGCTGCAAACTTGCCATGCTCACGATAACGTTCAGCAAGCGCCGCAATTGTGGGATAGAACAGACCAATCGCAGCTGACCGCAGGGTCACCAAGACCAGCAGCATCGCCAAGTCATTGACCCAAAACATCATCCCCGTCGCCAAAGCGCGAACAACAAGCGAGAACAACATCAAATCCCGTGCCGAATATCTCGCAACCAAACGCGCGTAATATTTGCCCAAAATCGACAATGGCAAAAACATCGCCACTGCGATAAAGGCCACGCCTTTTGCATCAGCTTGCAACACGTAACCGGCGAATGTGAGAATAGAAATAAAGTCAAGCGAAGCGGTAACCGCTGCGACCGCCATAATGGCCAACAATTTATACATGAGGTGCCGCTTGGCGCTCCAAAACTGAATACGGCCCCTCAATAGTTGCGATTCTACCCGCCATGTAAAGCACAGGAAATTGCAGGACGGTTCAACCTGACCTGCTTTTCAACGCCCCAATCAACGCCACAGCCTCAGCGGGCGGTTTTTGCTCAACCCGCAAATATTCGGACCCATCTTTGTTGCGCTGCAGCATATTATAGCCGACCATCACGCGCCTCAATGTCGCTGGGTCAGCAAATTCATGTTGGCTGTTCAAAATGTCGCTCACCTCTCGTTCTGTCAGAAATTGACCAGCAGGCAATTTTGACCACAGCACCCAAATGCAGACCTGTTGCACCTTGTTGCGTGCCGGCCAACGGATCAAACGACCCGCATCATCAAATTGGTTTAGACCGCGATCAACCAATGCATAATCCACCGCGCCCACCCGCGCAGAATTTGACAACCGCGCCTCAGATTTCTGCGCAGACTTCATATGTTGAAAATTACGAAACCCACCCGCCTTGGCCAACAAATTCAACATGCGAACATGGGTCAATGCTTGGGTATTTTGGCTAAGGTGTTTCGTTAGGGCGCGAGAGAATGCGGAAACATCCTCCACAAAAAGAGGTGTGACTTGCTTTGACATAATCATTCCTGCGTGCCGCTGAAACGTCGTTGGTCACTGACTTAACGAACCGGCACTGAATAAATGTTCAAATGCAGATCAAAGTGAAGCAGCTTTAGCTATCCCACAAAGAGACCAGTGACGCCTTGGTGCATGCTCGACCAACCTCAATTTAGCACAACAACATTGTTCGGCAATATCAAATTTGAACTATTCAATCGTACTCAGCAAAATCCTTCAATGACAGATCTGGTATATCACCGGTCCCCCACGTAATAACGGTCTTGTCGCCAATTCGGCCAATGGTTGATTTAACCAATTCGTGATCCCCACGGATTCTATGAATGTAAGCCAGAAACAACAGCGCATTATCAATTGAAAAGAATTTGCCCGTCTCTTCTTCATAATTGATCAACTTCAAGAAATGGTTTTCCGCCTCAACGTAGTTACCTAGAGCGATCGCAACGCCGCCGCTCAGGTAACGTAGCCTAAACTGGTCTGGATATGTCTTGTGGTACTCCTGTTCAATTTGTCGCGCTAACTCATAGTCATCAAATCGATTTGCAACGTAGAACCTATAAACGCCCAACTGTTCCGGCAGAAAATCGCCCACTTCAGCGCAGGCATCCACAAACGCAAATGCGTCAGTTTTGTTGAGATGGAGAATTGAACTTTGAAACTTTTCTATAAACTTCATTGCCTCAAACCCTATCGCTTCACGCTCATCACTGCGGCAGCGCGCACTACGGTTTTGCTGGTCACCAAATATATCGCCAAAACCACAACGGGCAATGCCAAGAGCTGGTTGGTGGTTAACTGTTCGCCAAGCCACAAGACCCCGATAATGGCTCCACCAACGGGCACCGCGAAATTGATCTGCGACATTTGTTTCGCTTCAATCCGGTTGACCAAAAAGAAGAAGATCATCATCGCAAACGCGGTGGGCACCACACCAAGAAAGATAACAGCAATCACCGATTCCGTACTCGGGGTGGCAAGGTTTGAAACATCCAGTGAAACCAGTGTCGCCACCCCAATAAAGAATGCCCCAACGCTCATAGATCCTGCAGCCATTTCCAACGGGTGCCGCTTTGGCGCCCGTTTTATCACCACCGTGTTCAGTGCATAGCAAAGCGCAGCACCCACCAGGGCGATTTGCCCCACAAGGTGTGACCCGATGGCTGAAAGTGCATCAATGCCGAATAACAATATAAGGCCACCAAATCCCAGCAACACGCCAAAAGTTGAGCGTTTTGTCAGCCGCTCCCCCGCTAAAACAAAGTGCGCCAACACAACCGACGCAATAGGCGCTACACCCATCAAAATTGCAGCAAGGCTGCTGCTCACGTGCAATTCACCATATGAGATTAAAAAGAACGGCAGCGCTGTGCCCATCACACCCGTAATGAAATATATGCGCCAGGCCGCCCAACTCATTTCAAAGCGCACGCCACGCGAAAGCATGACAGCGACCAAAATGATCGCGCCAAGCCCCATACGCCCAAACACCAACACGGCGGGATCAATTGTCTCAACCCCAATTTTGATGATCGCGTAAGACGAACTCCAGATCACAGCCAGCAACAGCCAAAGACCAACGTTTAAAGCTCTGTCCATTTGTCCCGCCTTCAGATCAACTTGCATCGCTACAATTTTTGTAGCATATTGCGCTACACTAATTGTAGCATCTGAGAAATGCAATGCCGGAATTCGACGAAAAATTTTCAGCCCAATTCCGCCCCGAAAGTCCCGTCAAAGGCTCAAAAACGGGTGAGCCGATTATGGCGCTTTTTGACCTTATTGGGCGCCGATGGTCCATGGGAATACTATGGAATTTGGCCAAACAGGACCGCACCTTCCGCGACCTACAAGCAAGCTGCGACTCTGCATCCCCAACCGTTTTAAACACCCGTTTGAAAGAATTACGTGCTGTGGGCTTGGTGGAAAAGACTGCAAACGGATACAGCCTCACCGCCAATGGCCGCGAGCTGTTTGAAAAGCTCGAGCCATTGGGGGAATGGGCCAAAAGTTGGACCAAAACGCTGTAGCGCGACGTTGATTCATCGCGCAAAGCGCCAGACTCAAATCATCAACAACTCAGCACAACCCCTTGCGACTGCATTGCATTTTTTTCTAATCCAACACAGCCGCAACACTGTTGACCTTTATCTATTATCGATTTGGGCGCGAACCGACAGGCGCCCTTTCCGAGATATGCGATAGGCTTTCCCGCCATAGGATTTTATAAATCCGCGTTTTTTTAGGCTTTGAAAAACATGCAAACTACAGTCAGAAAGCACGTACCCTTCTCTTGTATAACATTCGACAGATGCCACTTTTCCGTTTGGGTTTCGCACGAAATTAATCCGGCCACCCTGTGACAAGACGTGCAGCACACGCTGCTCAAATTTAGAAATATTCAATGGAGTTCTCAACACTATGCAATAGACGCACGGGCCTATGCCTCGCCAAGCGCAAAGGCATCCCGTAAGACTGAAAGTGCTCCGATGTTCAGGAGCTAGTGGTTTACCACAATCTCTTGCATAAAGTGTCTCCAGCGCAACGATTGGTTTGAATGCGCTTAATGTTGATTACCAACCTCCGACCCCATAAACAATCCTCCCCCACCCAAGAATTCTGTACAGTTGCATCCATGCAACGATCAACACAGAGCAACCAAGCCCTTGTGATCAGTCAAAAAATACCTACCTTGTGATCAACAAGGGCAAATCAAGGAATAAGGCTCCATGAGCAATTGGGCGGACGAAACACGCATCGCGCTCGACAATTTGGTGGACAATGTCCAAAACATTTTCACTCCAAATTTGCGGCTGGGGGTCACTGGTTTGTCGCGCTCAGGCAAAACCGTCTTTATCACCTCACTGATCAAGCAGTTGATTGAAGGCAACAATTTACCTTTGTTCAAACCGCTAGCACAGGGCCGCATCATCGGCGCAAAATTGGCACCCTTGCCCAACCACGCCATGCCCCGATTTGCATTTGAGGATCACCTGTCCGCCTTAACAGGGAAAGATCGACACTGGCCAACATCAACCCGGCAAATCTCAGAACTACGCCTAACCATCAAATATCAAAGCGCATCTTGGGTGGGGTCCATAACCGGGCCGCAAGAGCTCAACATTGATATTGTTGATTATCCGGGCGAGTGGCTTTTAGACCTCCCCTTGCTAGATAAATCCTTTGAGCAGTGGTCAACCGATGCTTTTGAACGCGCCAGCGAACCTGCCCGTCGTGACATGGCCAAAACATGGAAACAGCTCAGCAATGCCATCAAGCCAGTTGCGGAATTTGATGAGGCCGAAGCCCAGAAACTCAGCACCGCCTTCAAAGCCTATTTGACCGAATGCCGCGAAGACGCACATGCCTTATCCGCCTTACCGCCGGGTCGCTTTTTGATGCCCGGAGATCTAGAAGGCTCACCCGCCCTTTCGTTCGCACCGCTGCCTCCCCAATCTGGCACCAAACCCAACAACAGTTCTTACGCGACAACGGAAAAGCGCTATGAGGCATATAAAGACCTTGTGGTGCGCCCATTTTTTCGCGATCACTTCGCCCGCCTAGACCGCCAAATCGTGCTGGTCGACACATTATCCGCCCTTAATGCAGGCCCGGCGGCGGTCAAAGATTTGCAGTCCGCCATCAGCGAAATTCTGTCCTGTTTTCGCACGGGCCAAAACAACATTTTGTCGTCGTTGTTTTTCTCCAATATCGACAAAATCCTGTTTGCCAGCACCAAGGCGGACCATTTACATCACACCAGCCATAACCAGCTGGAACTCATCCTCAATCACTTGGTCGCCAACGCCGCGCGGGACGCGCAGTATAAAGGTGCCGCCACCTCTTCCATCGCCCTTTCGTCCGTCCGCGCCACCCGCGAAGGCGAAGTGGAACATGAAGGCGAAAACCTACAAACCATCATTGGCACGCCCCAAAAGGGCGAAGTGTTGGGCGACAAGACATACAACGGCAAAACCGAAATCGCTTTATTCCCTGGTGAGTTACCGCAAAAACCTGAATCAGTTTTTGATCCCAAGGCCGAACATATTGGCCAGCTCAAATTCTTACGCTTTCTCCCGCCAGCACCACAAACCACTGAAACAGGTCATTTCAAATTGCCCCATATCCGCATGGACCGCGCTATTGAGTTTTTAATCGGAGACAAGCTGCAATGAAGAAACCTGTCGCCATTGAAATAGACACCGCACCCAAATCCAAACCGGTTAAATCCGCCAAAGCGGACACGCCAAAAGCGCCAGTTGCGTTCGAAGTCGCTCAGGCAAAAATGCGAGAGCCAGATTTTAACGCTGATATCGAAATGGTCGACGATATTCCCCTGCCCAAACGCTCTATCTGGTCCAAACTCTTCTGGGCAGCGCTGGCCTTTTTGGTATCGCTTGGTACTGGCTTGGCGCTTGAACGTTTAATCTCCGATCTGTTCGCCCAATACCCCGCGCTTGGCTGGGTCGGCCTTGCTGCAGTTGGCGTTTTATTGCTGGCGCTTTTCGCGCTCATCATCCGCGAGTTGTTCGGCATATTGCGCCTGCGCAAGCTCGAGCATTTGCGCCACGCCGCACAAGTTGCCCACCAAAATCACAAGCTGCAAAATGCCAAAAACATCGCCAGCGATATTCGCTCTCTTTACGCAGAACGCGCTGATTGCGCCCGCTATGTCGCGAAATACGATCAGGGCGCAGATGGCGTTTTTGATGCCGATCATGTTTTACCATTTGCCGAACGCGAACTGCAGCACCCGCTCGACAAAAAGGCCCGCACAATCATCGCCAACTCAGCGCAACGCATTGCGCTGGTTACTTCCGTCAGCCCCCGCGCCATTGTCGATATTGCCTTCGTGCTCTACGAAAGCATTCGCCTGTCCCGCCGCATCGCCACGCTTTACGGTGCCCGCCCCGGCTTTTTCGGCTTCATGACCTTGTCCAAAGCCATTCTTGGCCACCTCGCCCTTACGGGCGGCATCGCCTTGGGGGATAGTGTGGTGCAACAACTCCTTGGCCATGGCGTTGCGGCCCGTATTTCGTCCAAACTGGGCGAAGGCGTCATCAACGGCCTCATGACCGTTCGCGTCGGCATCGCCGCCATGCGCGCCACCCGCCCAATGCCGTTCCTCAACGCCAAGGCCCCAACCGTTGGCGAATTTTTGCCAGACTTGATGAAAATTACTAAAGCGCCCGACAAGCCCTAATAACTATCTCTAAGGCGAAGCCACTCCATGCCATAGGCAAGCTCATCTTCGTCCCGCCCTTTTGGCGTGAGGTCCAGATAGTTGTAGGCCCCATTCATCAAGTCCACACCTCGGCTGAACGTGGAATAAGTGTGGTACACGTCCTCACCATTTCGCGCGAAAACACTAATGCCCGGCATTTCATCACCGCCTGAAAATGGCTGATAATTGTAGCGCGCCTCTTCGCCTTCTCTAAATGATACTTCCATGTCAAAGTTGAAGTCACTGGGCGCAGACGAGACCCAATCAAACGACCACCCCATACGTTTTTTGCACGGCAATAGTTTGCTCAACGGCGCGCGCGAAATCGTCTTAAAGGAAACATCGCGTGCAGCCAGATGCGCATCAATACCATCAAAATTGTCCGCCCAAAACGAACAGCTTTTGCAGCCATTTTCCCAATTTGAGCCCATCATGAAATGATAGATCACCAATTGTTCTTTCTCACCGAATAAGCCGCGCAAGTTTTCAGAGCCGCGCTCGGTTTCAAATTCATAGTCTTTTTCAACCTTCACCCAAGGCATTTGCCGCCTTTTTGCGCTCAGCTGATCGCGAAGGCGAGTAAACTCTTTTTCCTCCGCCAGCAAAGCCAAACGTTCATTTTCCCAGTCTTTTCGGCCAACAATTCTAATCGGTTGCATTACAATCTCCCTTGGACACAAGCCTATCATTGAAACTTCATTCAACAATATGTCGAACGAATTGCAGCAATTTTGACAAGCTGTGCCGCTTTCCATCATTTCAATAAAACAAGAGTTTTATTATCTTATTTACTTGACGATCCCAAAACTCAGG